>NZ_JBEOMB010000004.1:0-11616 GCF_046000175.1 Rhodoplanes sp. SY1 | reverse complement strand
GCCGGCAAGACGACGCTGTTCAACCTCGTCACGGGCGAGATCACGCCCGACTCGGGCTCGATCTCGCTGTTCGGCGAGACCATCACCAAAACGGCTGTGCGCGACCGCGCCCATCGCGGCATGGCGCGCACCTATCAGATCATCACGCTGTTCGGGCGCGACACCCTGCGTCGCAACGTCATGCTGGCGCTGCTCGGCCTCTCCAAGCGGCGCTGGAACCCGTTCATCGATTTCGAGCGGCAGCGCGATCTCGTCGAGAAGGCCGAGGCGGCGCTCGCCATGGTCGGCCTCGCCCATCTCGCCGACCGGCCGCTCGCCGAGACCTCCTACGGCGAGCGCCGCCGCGTCGAGATCGCCATGGCGCTCGCCCAGAAGCCGCGCGTGCTGCTGCTCGACGAGCCCTTCGCCGGCCTGTCGATCGACGAGCGTCAGGACGTCCACAAGCTCCTGATGGCGGTGCCGCGCGACGTCACCATGGTGATGATCGAGCACAACATGGACGTCGCGCTGGAGTTCGCCGAGAAGATCACGCTCCTCAATTTCGGCGAGGTGATCGTCGAGGGCACGCGCGCCGAGGTGGTCGCCGATCCGCGCACCCGGGAGGTCTATCTTGGCCACTGACGCACTCGCGCTCGCCGGTGTCGACGCCTATTACGGCGACAGCTGGATCCTGCAGGGCGTGTCGTTCCGGCTCGGCGAGGGACGGCTGCTCGGCCTGCTCGGCCGCAACGGCGCCGGCAAGACGACCTGCATGAACGTCGCGGTCGGGCTGCTGCCGCCGCGCCGCGGCAGCGTGCGGGTGTTCGGCGACGAGACGTCGCGTCTCGCCCCCGAGCAGATCGCGCTGCGCGGCGTCGCGCTGGTGCCGCAGGGCCGCCGCGTCTTCCGCAGCCTGAGCGTGCGGGAGAACCTCGTGGTCGCCGCGCGAAAACCGGTCGGCGGCGGGGCGGCGGCGTGGACGCTCGACACCGTCTACGCGATGTTTCCGCGGCTCGAGGAGCGCAAGCATCAGATGGCGGCGCACTTGTCGGGCGGCGAGCAGCAGATGCTGGCGATCGGCCGCGCCCTGATGTCGAACCCGCGCGTGCTGCTGATGGACGAGCCGTCGGAGGGACTGGCGCCGCAGATCGTCGCCGACGTGATGGCGACGGTGCGCAAGCTCAAGGCGAGCGGCCTCTCCATCGTGCTGGTCGAGCAGAATCCGAAGCTGGTCTTCGACGTCGCCGACGACATCGTCATCCTCGACACCGGCCGCGTCGCCGTCGCCGCGACCACGTCGGAGGTCGAGCACGGCGTCGATCTCGGCCAGCATCTCGGAGTGTTTTGAGCACCGCCGTACCGAGCAGCCACCGACTGTGCTCGTCCTTTCCGCGTTCGTCATGGCCGGGCTCGTCCCGGCCATCCACGTTTTTCGTCCCGATGCGGTCGTGAGACGTGGATGCCCGCGACGAGCGCGGGCATGACGACGCAGGGGCTGACGGGGTTGCCCTCACTCCTCCGTGTCCGCCAGCAGGGCGGCGTTGCCGCCGATCGCGGCCGTGTTGATGGTGACGGTCTGCTCGATCGCGAAGCGGCGCACATAGTCGGGGCCGCCGGCCTTCGGGCCGGTGCCGGAGAGGCCGCTGCCGCCGAACGGCTGGGTGCCGACCACGGCGCCGATCATGTTGCGGTTGACGTAGACGTTGCCGTGGCCGAGCCGGGCGATCGCACGCTCGGCCGTCGCGGCGATGCGCGAGTGGATCCCCAGCGTCAGCCGGGTGCCGTTGCGGGCGATGTCCTCCAGCAGATCGTCGAAGCCGTCGGCGCGCCAGCGCACGACGTGCAGGACGGGTCCGAACACCTCCTCGCGCAGATCGCTCGCCCGGTCGAGCGCGATCACGGCGGGCGGCACGAAGGTTCCGCGATCGGGCAGCGGCCGGTCCTCGTCGGCGCGCCACAGGACGCGGCCCTGCTCCTCGGCCCGGTCGAGCCAGGCGAGGAGGCGGTCCTGCGCATCGGCATCGATCACCGGGCCGACATGGGTCGCAAGGCTGCGCGGGTCGCCGATCGCCAGCTCCTTCGCGGCGCCGACCAGCATCGTGATCACGGGATCGGCGACGTCCTCCTGCACGCACAGGAGCCGCAGCGCCGAGCAGCGCTGGCCGGCGGAGCGGAACGCCGACGTGATCACGTCGTCGACGAGCTGCTCGGGCAGGGCCGTCGCGTCGGCGATCATGGCGTTGATGCCGCCGGTCTCGGCGATCAAGGGCACCAGCGGCCCGTCGCGGGCGGCCAGATCCTGGGCGATCGCGCGCGCCACCGCTGTCGATCCCGTGAAGGCGACGCCGGCGAGCCGCGCATCGGCGATCATCATTGCGCCGACGTCGCCGTCGCCGGGCAGCAGATGCAGCGCCGTTGCCGGGATGCCGGCGGCGTGCAGGAGACGCACCGCATGGGCGGCGACGAGCGGCGTCTGCTCGGCCGGCTTCGCCACCACGGCATTGCCGGCGGCGAGCGCCGCCACGACCTGGCCGATGAAGATCGCCAGCGGAAAGTTCCACGGGCTGATGCAGGCGACGACGCCGCGCCCGCGCCGCCGCAGCACGTTCGACTCGCCGGTCGGGCCGGGCAGCGGCTCGGGCGGCAGCGTGCGGCGGGCCTCGAGCGCGTAGTAGCGGCACAGGTCGACCGCCTCGCGGACCTCGGCGAGGGCGTCGTCGAGCGTCTTGCCGCCCTCGGCCTGGAGGAGGGCGATCAGCGGCCCGCGCTCCGCCTCGATCAGGTCGGCGGCGCGCAGGAGCGCTGCCGCCCGCGTCTCCAGCGCCGTCGCGTCCCAGCCCGGAAAGCCGGCCGCGGCCGCCGCCATGGCGGCCGTGACGATCGCCGCGTCGGCCTCGGTGACCCGGCCGATTTTTTCGCCGTCGATCGGCGAGATGACATCCCGGACATGGCCGGGCAGGGCGACGCCGTCCACCAGCGGGGCCGCGTCGCGCGCATCGGGCAGTCGCGCCGCGGCGACGAGCGCCGCCAGGCTCTCGGCATGGCCGAGCTCGACGCCTTCGCCGGCGCGTCGCCCCGGATGGATGTCGCAGGGCCGCGGCAGCCGGGAGTTTCTCGCCTGCGCGGCGCTGCCGATGATCTCGGACGGCCGCTTCAGCACGGTGGCGAGCGGCACGGCCGGGTCGGCGGCGCGCGACACGAAGGAGGAGTTGGCGCCGTTCTCCAGGAGCCGCCGCACCAGATAGGCGAGCAGGTCGCGATGCATGCCGACCGGGGCGTAGACCCGGCAGGCGGCGGCGGGCTCGTCGGCGAGCAGCCGCTCGTAGAGCGCCTCGCCCATGCCGTGCAGGCGCTGGAACTCGTAGCCCTCGGTGCCGCCGGCGATCTCGATCAGGCTCGCGATCGTCAGGGCGTTGTGGGTGGCGAATTGCGGGGAGAGATGCGGCCGCGCCGCGAGCAGGGCTCTTGCGCCGTCCAGATAGGCGAGGTCGGTCATCGCCTTGCGGGTGAAGACGGGATAGTCGGGCAGGCCGCGCTCCTGCGCCCGCTTGATCTCGGTGTCCCAGTAGGCGCCCTTCACCAGCCGCACCGGAATGCGGGTGCGGTGCGCACGGGCGAGGTCGGCGAGCCAGGCGATCACGGCGCCGGCACGCTTCTGGTAGGCTTGGACGGCGAGGCCGAGCCCGTCCCAGCCGGCGAGGTCCGGTTCCGCCAGCAGCCGCTCGAAGAGGTCGAGCGACAGCTCCAGCCGGTCGGCCTCCTCGGCGTCGATGGTGATCCCGATGCCGTGCGCGCGCGCCGCGCAGGCGAGGTCGACCAGGCGCGGGCCGAGCTCGGCCATGACACGGCGCTGCGACACCGCCTCGTAGCGCGGATGCAGGGCCGAGAGCTTGACCGAGAGGCTCGGCCGGTTGGTGCTCTGCGCCGCCGCGGGGCCGGACCGCCCCGCCATCGCGGCGAGCGCGGCCGCGTAGCTCGCGGCGTAGCGCTCCGCGTCGGCGGCCGTGCGGGCGCCTTCGCCGAGCATGTCGAACGACCAGCGCAGTCGCGGCTGCCGCTCGGCCCGGTGGACCGCCTCGCCGATCGTCTCGGCGAACACGAAGTGGGTTCCGAGAAGCCGGATCGCCTGGCGCACCGCGGCCCGCACGGCCGGGCGGCCGAGCCGGGCGACCAGCGGCGCGACGAGGCCGTGCAACGTCTCCTCGGCGGCGACCAGGCGGGCCGACAGGCCGAGCGCGGCGGCGGCGACCGAGCCGACCAGGGTGCCGGAGCGGCCGGCGTGATGGACGAAATCGGCGGCGCGCAGCCGGTCCTCGATCAGCCGGTCGGCGGTGGCGTCGTCGGGCACCCGCAGCAGCGCCTCGGCGAGCACCATCAGGGCGAGGCCCTCGCGGGTGGAGAGGGCGTACTCGCGCAGCAGGTCGTCGATGCCGCCGATGCCGCCCGGCCGGGTGCGCACCGCCTCGACCAGCCGGGTCGCCCGCGCCTCGATCCGGGCCTCGGCCGCGGACTCGAATTGCGCGCCGGCCAGGAAACGTTCGGCGATCGGCTCGTCGGGCGGCGCCAGCGGCGCCCGGAACGGCCCCGGGCCGGAGGGCGGGTGCGACGCCGGCATGGCCGCCTCGTGCGTGCTCATCGTGACCTCCGCGACCCGGGCTCGCGCGTTCGCTGCCGGGGATGAACGACCGCCGTCGCGGCTGCGACACAGTGTCGGGCCGCCGGACCCCGGCGGGCCACGAAATCGCGCGCCAGATCAGCGACCGTGTGGCATCGTCCCGACGGTCGATGGCGTATCGCGGCGCGGCACGACGGTCGGCCAGGGGCGGGGCGCGAGCCCGGTCCCGGATGCGAGACTGGAACAAGGGCAAGAACAATGCGCATGGGCAGGCTCCTGCGGCGCCTCCTGCTGTTGCCGGCGACGGCCGTCGTGGTCGTGCTGGCGGCGGTCTCGATCCTCGCCTCCGCGGCGGCCGCGCAGCCCTATGTCAAGTTCACGCTCGACGGCCGCATCGACAGTCGCGCCGCACCGTTCCTGCTCGCCCTCGACCGGGGCTGGCTGAAGGCCGAGGGCCTCGACGTCTCGATCGACCCGGCGACGTCGCCCCAGGAGGCACTCACGCGCGTCGCCGCCGGCACCTACGACCTCGCCCTCGTCGACATCAACGCGCTGATCAAGTTCCGCGATCAGACGCCCGGCGTCGCCATGCCGGCCGTGTTCATGGTGGAGAACCGGCTGCCCTTCGCCGTGCTGGCGCGGCGCGGTCGCGGCATCGTCGGCCCGAAGGAGCTCGACGGCAAGCGGCTCGGCGCCTCGACGGCGGACGGCTCGCTGACCTACCTGCAGGTGTTCGACAAGCTGAACGGCATCGACCCGGCCCGCCTGCGGCTGGAGACCGTCGCCCTGCCGGTGCGCGAGCCGATGCTGGCCTCCGGCCAGGTCGACGCCATCGCGGCGCGCACCGCCACCGTGGTCGATCTGCGGGCCCGCGGCGTGCCGGCCGAGGACATCGTGGTGCTGCCGATGGCGGACTACGGCGTCGTCCTCTACGGCCAGGCGATCGTCGCCAGCGCGCGGATGGTGGCCGAGCGCGGTGTCGCGCTGCGGTCCTTCCTGCGGGCCGCCGCGCGCGGTCTCGAGGAGACGGCCCGCGACCCCGCCAAGGCGATCGACGTGGTCGTCCAGCGCACCGATGCGTCGTCGCGGGCGCGCGAGCTGGCGAAGCTGGAGATCGACCTCGCCGGCAGCCTGGTGACGCCGGAGGTGCGCGAGAACGGGTTCGGCGCGGTCGACATGGCGCGGCTCGGCCGCGCCATCGATCAGCTCGCGCTCGGCACCGAGCTGCGCGTCAAGCCGAAGCCGACCGATGTGTTCGATCCATCCTTCCTGCCGCCGCTCGACGAGCGGCTGCCCCCCGGCGGCGCGGCGCGCTGACAGCTAAAAACGGCGAGGCCCGGGGCGCTCGTGCGCTCCGGGCCTCTTGTATTCTGGGCCTCGTGAAGTCCGAGGCTCTCGCGGGCGCCGCTTCAGGCCACCGACTGCATCCCGGAACGGGCGGCCGCCCGCAGGTCGGGCGTGCGTCCCTCGGCGGCGCGGCTGTCGCCGCCCGCCTTGACGGTGCTGCGCGGCCGCAGCGTCTCGGCCAGCACGGCGACGAGATCGTCGCGCACCACCGGGTCGGCGTCGGTCCCGGTGCAGATGCTGCAGGCGACGTCGGCCAGCGCCGGCAGGTCCGGGTCGTCGCAGATCGAGCCGGCGTCGGCGAGCGTCCGCGTCATCGCGGTGACGCCGAGCCCCGCCGCGACGGCGCGTCGCAGCTCGTCGATGTGGCCGGCCATGAAGACTATGTCGAAGCTGCGCCCGGCGTTTTCCAGCGCGGCGACCATGTGACGGTGGAACATGCAGGTCTCGCCGCGGCTGACCAGCGGCAGCGGCTTGCCGGGATCGAGCCCGAGCGGCCCCCGCGTCCACACCAGATCCTCGCGCCAGTGATGGCTCGCCATCTCGTGCGGGTGCGGGCTCGTCATCGCGACGACGACATCGATCTCGCCGTGCTCGAAATCCTGCAGGAGCGTGGCGCTGCAGCCGGTCTTCATGTGCAGCCGCACATCGGGCCAGCGCGCCCGGAACGCCGCCAGGCTCTGCCACAGCGGCAGCCCGATGAAGTCTCCGGGCAGGCCGAAGCGCAGGAGGCGGCCGCGGCCATTGCCGTGCGCGAGCGACACGATCTGGTCGTTGATGGCGAGCAGCTTGCGCGCCTGGCCGACGACGTTGCCGCCCTTCTCGGTGAGGCTCACGCCGGGCGCGCTCTTGTCGAGCAGATCGAAGCCGAGCAGGAACTGCAGCCGCTTGATCTGCGCGCTGACCGCGGGCTGGGTGACACCGAGCTTCTGGGCCGCCTTGGTGAAGCTGCGCAGATCGACGACCGTCAGCAGCGTGCGCAATAGCTCGGTCGGAATATTCGTCATCGAAAAACCCGCTGGTGCCGTGGTGCAGTGCGCTCGATCGGCCTTGCTCCTGGCTCGATCGGGTCAGCGTGCCAAATCTCGCGGACAATCAATTTGATCTAGGTCAGTTCGCGCGCTGCGGTGCGGGATTTTCAGCGTGGCAAAGCGCCTCGTGACGGTGGTGTCTCGGTAAGCTGTTCTGGTCGGGGTTTGGGGTCGCAACACGTGTTTCTCCCGGGCCGTCGAAACCGTCCCGTGTCGCGCGCCGAACGTGCGCCCGCGGACTCGCAATGCGCGGGCTGCCGTCACGGTCGAACTTTGGACGCTTTCCTCCGGCTTGGCTGTCGTTCGCGCCGGTCGGAGAGGGATTTTTGCGTTCGCGCATCCGATCGGATTACACTGTCCCGCCCGTGACCGGAATCCGGGCGCGAATTCCTCACTACGGGGCTGGTCATCCGATGCGCGTGTCGTCTCCGCTCGTCGTTCTCCCGGCCGCCGTGGGCCTCGCGCTCGCGGTCGCCACCGCCGATGCGCGCGCCGCCGGAGAGGCGCTGCTGCTCGTCGAGGCCGACACCGGCAAGGTGCTGAAGGCCGAGAACGCCACGCATCCGTGGTATCCGGCCTCGGTCACCAAGCTGATGACCGCCTACGTGACCTTGCGCGCCGTGAAGGAAGGGCGAATCACCCTCGACTCGGTGTTCACCGTGTCGCCGAACGCGGTCGCCCAGCAGCCGACCAAGATGGGCTTCGCCACCGGCACCCAGATCACGGTCGACAACGCCCTCAAGATGATGATGGTCAAGTCGGCCAACGACATCGCCGTGGTCCTGGCGGAAGGCGTCTCGGGCTCGGTCGAGGCGTTCGCCGACGAGATGAACGCCGCCTCGGCGCGGCTCGGCATGACCCAGTCGAGCTGGGTCAATCCCAACGGCCTGCCGGCCGACGGGCAGATCACCTCGGCCCGCGACATGGCGATCCTGGCTCGTGCGGTGCTGCGCGAGCTTCCCGAGTACGAGGGCTACTGGGGCATCCCGGCGATCCGCTTCGGCAAGCGCATCATCCGCAACACCAACTCGCTGCTCGTCCGCTATCCGGGCGTCGACGGCATGAAGACCGGCTTCATCTGCGCCTCGGGATTCAACGTCGTCGCCACCGCGACGCGCGACGACCGAAGGCTGATCGCCGTCGTGTTCGGGGCGCGGTCGTCGGCGGTGCGGGCCGCCAAGGCGGCCTTCCTGTTCGAGAATGCCTTCACCAACACCGGCCTCGGCTGGCTGGCACCGTCCTACGGCAACGTCGCCTCGCTGGCGCCGATCGCGGCCGAGCCGCCGAACCTGCGCGAGGAGATGTGCGGCAAGCACCGCCGCCGTCCGGCCGCCGAGGACGCCGACGACGACGAGATCGCCGGCGTGCCGGGCAGCGCCGGAACCGGCGAGCCCGGTGGCGTGCAGGCGCTGCTGTTCCCGGGCGCCCGCACGGCCGGCACCAAGGCGTCGGCGCTGGTCGCGCAGACCATCGCGGTCGGGCCGCCGATCGACGTCCATGTCGGGCCGCCGCGCCGCGGCGGGGCCGCGCTGGCCTCGACCGGGGCGGGCCGGATCGTGCCGCCCGCGAAGCCCGATGCCGGCGCCGCGGCGCCCGCCACCGCCACCAAGCCGGCGGGGCCGAAGCCGGCGCCGAAAGGTCTCGTGGCGTTGCCGCAACGCGGACCGACCGCGGGCGCCGTTCCAGCGCCGCCGCCCAAGCCCCGCGTGGTCGCGCCCAAGCCGGCGGTCGCGCCCAAGCCGGTGATCGCGCCCAAGCCGGCCGGCACCGCGGCCGCGACCCCGGTCGACGCCAAGCCCGTCACGGCCAAGCCGGCGACCCCGAAGCCGATCGCCGCAAAGCCGAAGCCGACCGCCGCCGCGACGAGCCCGGCCGCGACCTCCGGCGACAAGCCGAAGCCAACGGGCAGCGCGCCGAAGTCCGCCGCCGCCGGATCGGCCGCGGCGCCGCCCAAGCCCGCCGCCGCGCGCCCGGTCGCCTCGCCGGCCGCCAAGTCGACCGACGGCGGCGACAAATCCTCCTCGACGCGGACCCAATGACCGAGCCATTCGATCAGCGGACGCGGGGCCCGGTCGCCCCGCTGCCGCTTTCCGTGCTGACCGGCTTCCTCGGCGCCGGCAAGACCACGCTCCTCAATCGCCTGGTGCACGATCCGGCGCTCGCCGGCACCGCGATGCTGATCAACGAGTTCGGCGAGATCGGCCTCGACCATCTGCTGGTCCGGCCGGTGCGCGACGGCGTCGTGATGCTGTCCACCGGGTGCCTGTGCTGCACGGTGCGGGGCGACCTCGTCACCGCGCTGGAGAGCCTGCTGCGCGACCGCGACAACGGCCGCCTGTCGTTCGATCGCGTCGTGATCGAGACGACCGGGCTCGCCGATCCGGCCCCGATCCTGCACACCCTGATGGTGCACCCGTATCTGGTCATGCGGTTCCGGCTCGACGGCGTGATCACGGTGGTCGATGCCGTGAACGGCGCCGCGACTCTCGACGCGCATCCGGAGGCCGTGAAGCAGGCCGCCGTCGCCGACCGGCTGGTGATCAGCAAGACCGATCTCCTCGACACGGCCGAGCGCCGCGCCGGCTTCGCGCGGCTCGCGGCGCGCCTCGCGACCCTCAACCCGGCGGCACCGCAGATCCCGGTGGCCGACGCGGCGCCCGCCCGGCTGTTCGACTGCGGCCTCTACGACCCGGCGACCAAGACCGTGGACGTGCGCCGCTGGCTCGCCGCCGAGGCGGTCGAGGCGCCGCACGACCACCACGGCCATCACGACCACCATGATGATCACGACCCTCATGATCACGACCATGATGACGGGGATCACGAGGGACACGGCCATGCGCCGCACGCGCCCGGCCATGCTGCTGGCCGGAACGGCCACGGCCACCATCATCACGGCCATCACGGCCACGACCCGAACCGCCACGACGATCACATCCGCGCCTTCACGCTGTCGACCGACGAGGCGGTGCCGGCTGCCGCCTTCGACATGTTCCTCGAGCTCCTGCGCTCGGTGCACGGGCCGGAGCTCCTGCGCCTCAAGGGCATCGTCAAGCTCGCCGAGCAACCCGACGCCCCGATGGTGATCCACGGCGTCCAGCACGTGTTCCATCCGCCGGCGCAGCTCGCCGCCTGGCCGGACGACGACCGGCGCACCCGCCTCGTGCTGATCGTCCGCGACATCGCCGAGGCGCGCATCCGCGAGCTGTTCGCCGCCTTCCTGTCGGCGGTCGGGCCGGACCGGCCGGACCGCGCCGCCCTGGTGGACAATCCTCTGGTGCCGTTCGGCGGCATCGACCGATGAGCCGATCATGAGCGCTTCCGAGCCAACCGACGCCGCCGGCCTGCCGGTGCCGGGCGATGTCGTCGCCTGGTGGGTCGGGCTCGGGCCGGCGCGCTGGTTCGTCAAGGACCTGGCGCTCGACGACGAGATCCGGCAGCGCTTCGGCGCGGCCCATGCGGCCGCGGCGGACGGCCGGCTGGCGGCGTGGGAGGAGACCGCGGACGGCGCGCTGGCGCTGCTCCTCCTGCTCGATCAGTTCCCCCGCAACATGTTTCGCGGGTCGCCGCAGGCCTTCGCGACCGATCCGTTGGCGCTGGCGATCGCCGAGCGGGCGATCGCGCGCGGCCTCGACCGCGCCTTCGACAATCCGGTCCGGCGGTTCTTCTACCTGCCGCACATGCATTCCGAGGACCTCGCCGACCAGGAGCGCTGCGTCGCCCTGTGCCGGGCGGCCGACGACGCGGAGGGTGTGCATCACGCGCAGGTGCATGCCGACATCATCCGGCGCTTCGGCCGCTTTCCCCACCGCAACCCCTTGCTCGGGCGGCAGACCACGGCCGACGAGCAGGCGTTTCTCGACGCCGGCGGCTTCGCCGGCTGAGCCGGGACGACCCGGGGTGGCGCGAAAACGAGCCGCGTGCGGCGGCGAAAACCGCCGTGGTGCCAAGGTTTCGTCGATTTTGGCGTGTTGAAGACCCGGGGGACCGACGTTCACACGAACGCCGTGTGCACACGAACACCGTTTGGAGCCGACCGATGATCGACACCACGCGTGCAGGCCGCAGCGGATGGCTGGCTCTCGCCGGACTGCTGCTCGGCGTCGCCCCCGCGCTCGCCGCCGAGCCCGCCGGCCCGACCGGCGAATGGATGGTCGCCGACGGCGTCGCCAAGGTCCGCATCGAGAATTGCGGCAACAAGCTCTGGGGCCTCGTCTCCTGGGAGAAGGAGCCGGGCGGGATCGACCAGTACAATCCGGATCCGGGCAAGCGCGCGCGGCCGACGCTCGGCATGCCGATCCTGCTCGGCATGCAGCAGCAGCAGCCGGGCCGCTGGGACGGCGAGATCTACAACGCCCAGAACGGCAAGACCTACTCGGCCAACATCAGGCTCTCCAGCCCCGACCAGCTCGAGCTGCAGGGCTGCGTGCTCGGCTTCCTGTGCGGCGGCCAGACCTGGACCCGCACCGCGGCGGCGCTGCCGACCCAGAAGCCGGCCGGCGCCAAGCCGTCGACCGCCAAGCCGTCGGCGCGCGGCACCACCGGCCAGGCTGCGCCGGGCGAGGTCGGCGCGTCGAAGAACTTCGAGACCGTCAAGGACGTCTGCACGGCGGTCGCCGACGCCACCGGCCTGCCGGTGGTCGCCGA
>NZ_JBEOMB010000003.1:0-47493 GCF_046000175.1 Rhodoplanes sp. SY1 | reverse complement strand
CCTCACCCGGCATTCGCGCTGACCGCGCGAACGTCGACCTCTTTGGCGCGGCAAGAGCCGCGCCCCCGCGCGCGGGGAGAGGTGAGGGCCGTGCGTGTCGCGCCGGCGGGCCCCCGCCATGAACTTCTCCGGCCCGTTCATCGCCCGGCCGATCGCGACGACGCTGCTCGCCATCGGGCTGTTCCTGGTCGGCCTCGTCGCCTACGACAACCTCCCGGTGGCGAGCCTGCCGGCCGTCGATCTGCCGACCATCCGCGTCTCGGCGAGCCGGCCCGGCGCCGACCCGGCGATCATGGCGGCGACCGTCGCGGCGCCGCTGGAGCGGCGCATCGGCGAGATCCCCGGCGTCACCGAGCTGACCTCGACCTCGTCGCTCGGCTCGACCTCGATCGTCGTCCAGTTCGACCTGTCGCGGAACGTCGACGGCGCGGCGCGCGACGTCCAGGCCGCCATCAACGCGGCGCTCTCGGATCTGCCCGGCGACCTGCCGGCGCGGCCGACCTTCCGCAAGATGAACCCGGCGGCGGCGCCCGCCCTGATCCTGGCGCTGACCTCCAAGACGATGCGGGCGAGCGCCGTCTACGACGTCGCCGACACGGTGATCGCCCAGCGCATCGCCCAGGTCGACGGCGTCGCCGAGGTATCGGTCTCGGGCGCCGAGCAGCCGGCGATCCGGGTGCGGGTCGACCCCGGTGCGATCGCCGCCATGGGACTGGCGCTGGAGGACGTGCGCAAGGCGATCGTCGACGCCAACGCGACCGGCCCGCTCGGCACCTTCGACGGCGCGCGGCTCGGCGAGACGATCGGCACCAACGGCCAGCTCCGCGCCGTGCGCGACTACGAGAACATCGTGGTCCGGTCGAAGGACGGCGCCGTGGTGCGGCTCGGCGCGATCGCCACCGTGGACGAGAGCACCCGCAACAGCCGCTCGGCCGCCTGGTTCAACCGCGACCCCTCGGTGCTGCTGATCATCACCAAGCAGGCCGACGCCAACGTGATAACGATGGTGGACCGCATCCGGGCGCTGATCCCCGAGCTGCAGCGCTGGATCCCGGCCGATCTCGAGATCTCGGTCCTGACCGATCGCACCGAGACGATCCGGGCGAGCGTGCAGCACATGAAGTTCACGCTCGCGGCGACCATCGTGCTGGTGATGCTGGTCGTCTACGTGTTCCTGCGCCAGGGCGCCGCGACCGTCGCGGCCGGCATCACGGTGCCGCTGTCGCTGGCCGGCACCTGCGCCGTGATGTGGGCGCTCGGCTACTCGATCAACAACCTGTCGCTGATGGCCCTGATCGTCTCGGTTGGCTTCGTCGTCGACGACGCCATCGTGATGATCGAGAACGCCTTCCGGAACCTCGAGAAAGGGCTGACGCCGCTGCAGGCGGCCCGCGAGGGCGCCCGCCAGATCGGCTTCACGGTGATCTCGATCAGCCTGTCGCTGATCGCCGCCTTCATCCCGATCCTGTTCATGGGCGGCATCGTCGGACGCTTCCTGCGCGAGTTCTCGATGACGCTGGCCGCCGCCATCGTGGTCTCGACCATCGTGTCGCTGTCGGTGACGCCGATGATCTGCGCGCATTTCGTCAAGCGCGCGCCGGGACACAGCGGGCGGTTCGACCGGATCGTCGACGGCGTCCTCGGCGCCCTGGTGCGCGCCTACGCCAGGAGCCTCGACGTGGTGCTGCGCCACCGCTTCATGGCGGTGCTGTCGCTCCTCCTCACCATCGGCCTCACCGTCTATCTCTACGTCGTCACGCCGAAAGGCTTCATCCCGCAGGACGACACCAACCTGATCTTCGGCGGCGTGGTCGCGGCGACCGACGTCTCGTATCAGGAGATGCTGCAGCTCCAGCAGCGGGCGACCGAGATCGTGCTATCGGACCCGGCCGTGTCGGGCGTCGGCTCGTCGGTCGGCGGCTCCGGCTGGAGCGGCTCGGTCAACAACGGCCGCCTGTTCATCAGCCTGAAGCCGCTCGCCGAGCGCGGCGTGACGGCGCAGCGCGTCGTCGACCGCCTGCGCGGCAAGCTGATGGGCATCCCGGGCGTGCGCGTCTTCATGTTCCCGGCCTCCGACGTGCGGGTCGGCGGCCGCTCCAGTCGCTCGCAGTATCAGTTCACGCTGTGGAGCCCGAACTTCGACGAGCTGCAGGCGTGGGTGCCGAAGGTGCAGGAGCGCATCGGCAAGGTGCCGGGCGTCATCGACGTGTCGACCGACCGCGAGCAGGGCGGCCTGCAGGCCGACGTGGTGATCGACCGCGTCGCCGCGGCGCGCCTCGGCGTCGACGTGCAGGAGATCAGCGACGCGCTCAACAACGCCTTCTCGCAGCGCCAGGTCTCGACCATCTTCACCCAGCGCAACCAGTACCGGGTGGTGCTGGAGATCGATCCGCGCTGGCAGCGCGACCCCTCCGACCTCGACCGCGTCTATGTGCAGGCCAGCAAGGGCACGCAGGTGCCGCTCTCGGCGGTGGCGCGCTTCGAGCGCGGGCTCGCACCGCTCGTCATCAATCACCAGGGGCCGTTCCCGGCCGTCACCATCACGTACAACCTCACCGCCGACATGCCGCTCGCCACTGCCACGGCCGAGATCCGCAAGGCGGTCGACGAGATGCATCTGCCGGACTCGATCCGCACCGACTTCGCCGGCGACGCCAAGAATTTCGCGCAGAGCGCCGGCGCCCAGCCGCTCCTGCTGCTCGCCGCCCTGCTCGCCGTCTACATCGTGCTCGGCGTGCTCTACGAGAGCCTCGCCCACCCGCTGACCATCATCTCGACGCTGCCCTCGGCCGGGCTCGGCGCGCTCCTCGCCCTCAACATGTTCAAGGCGGAGCTGACCGTGATCGCCTTCATCGGGATCATCCTGCTGATCGGCATCGTCAAGAAGAACGGCATCATGCTGGTCGACTTCGCGCTGGAGGCCGAGCGCTCGCGCGGGCTCACCCCGGCGCAGGCCGTGCACGAGGCCTGCGTGGTGCGGTTCCGGCCGATCCTGATGACCACCTTCGCGGCGCTGCTCGGCGCGCTGCCGCTGGTGCTCGCAACCGGCCCGGGCTCGGAGCTGCGTCGCCCGCTCGGCATCACCATCATGGGCGGCCTGGTGGTCTCTCAGGTGCTGACGCTCTACACGACTCCGGTGATCTATCTGCTGCTCGACCGCCTGCATCGCCGCTGGTGGGGCCGGGGCCAGGCGAGCCGCGACGGCGGCCGGGCGGACGGCCCGGGCGACGCGGCGAGGCCGGTGCCGGCCGAGTAGGCCCGCCCACCGAGCGCGGGCCTGACTCAGCACGGCCGATAGCTTCTCTGAATCGCTCCGGGCTCCGGCTCGCGGTGCGATGCTGGGCGTCCGGGAGGTCCCGGCGTCCGTCCGGTCCGCGACGCTCCGCCGCGACAAGCGGCCGCTGCCACTAGCTGCAATTCGTTCGCAACAACGGTTGACAGTGCGTCGCGCACTCTCCATTCTATTATGCAAATAATTCGCAGTTGCGAGCATGTGGCGCACGACGCCGCGGGAGGGACAAGCAGGATGACGACCGGCCCCCGGCTGGCGCGGATCCTCGGACGTGCGGCCTTGATCGCGACCGTGGTCGCGGCGGCGCTCGCGCCGGCCATGGCGCTCGCGCAATCGCAAGGTGCCGGACCGGATCGTCCGGCCGGCAAGCCCCTGAAGGTCGTCACCACCTTCACGGTGATCGCCGACATCGCCAAGAACGTCGCCGGCGACCGCGCCGTGGTCGAGTCGATCACCAAGCCGGGCGCAGAGATCCACGACTACCAGCCCACCCCGCAGGATATCGTGCGGGCGCAGGGCGCCGACCTCGTGCTGTGGAACGGCTTCAATCTCGAGCGCTGGTTCGAGAAGTTCCTCGCGAACGTGCGCGAGGTACCGAGCGTGATCGTCACCGAGGGGATCGAGCCGCTCGGCATTCGCGAGGGGCCTTACACGGGCAAGCCCAATCCGCACGCCTGGATGTCGCCGACCAATGCCCTCGTCTATGTCGAGAACATCCGCAAGGCGCTCTCGGCGCGCGACCCGGCCAATGCCGAGGCCTATGCCCGCAACGCCGCGGCGTATGCGGAGAAGATCAAGGCGCTCGACGTGCCGCTGCGGGCGCGGCTCGCCGCGATTCCCGAGCCGCAGCGCTGGCTGGTGACGAGCGAGGGCGCGTTCTCGTATCTGGCGCGCGACTACGGGCTGCGCGAGGCCTATCTGTGGCCCATCAACGCCGACGAGCAGGGCACGCCGCGCCAGGTCCGCAAGGTCATCGACCTGTTGCGCGAGAGCAAGATCCCGGTGGTCTTCTCGGAGAGCACCATCTCGGACAAGCCGGCCAGGCAGGTCGCCCGCGAGACCGGGGCGCGTTACGGCGGCGTCCTCTATGTCGACTCGCTCAGCGCGACCGGCGGCCCGGTGCCGACCTATCTGGATCTCCTGAAGGTCACGGTCGAGACCATCGCCAAGGGCTTCGGGCAGTGACGAGGGTCCGCACATGCATGCCCCGGTGACGCGCGATCGCATCGTCATGGCAGACCCAGAAGCGCAAGCGCCACGCGCCACGCCGGGCCGAGACGGCATCCTGGTCGACCGCGTGTCCGTCACCTATCAGAACGGGTTGACGGCGGTGCGCGACGCCTCCTTCGCGCTCGATCCCGGCACCATCTGCGCGCTGGTCGGCGTCAACGGCTCCGGCAAGTCGACGCTGTTCAAGGCGATCATGGGCTTCGTGAGGCCCTCCGCCGGCCGGGTGCGGCTCGCCGGCCTGCCGGTCGGGGCGGCGTTGAAGAAGAACATCGTCGCCTATGTGCCGCAGAGCGAGGAGGTCGACTGGAACTTTCCGGTCCTGGTCGAGGACGTGGTGACGATGGGCCGGTACGGCCACATGAACCTGTTCCGCATCGCCTCGCGCGAGGACCGCCGCCAGGTGGACGCTGCGCTGGACCGGGTCGGCATGACGGCGTTCCGCAAGCGCCAGATCGGTGAGCTCTCCGGCGGGCAGAAGAAGCGCGTCTTCCTCGCCCGCGCGCTCGCCCAGGAGGCGCGGATCATCCTGCTCGACGAGCCGTTCACCGGCGTCGACGTGACCACCGAGGCGGCGATCGTCGCGCTGCTGCGCGAGCTGCGCGACGCCGGCCACGTGATGCTGGTCTCGACCCACAATCTGGGCAGCGTGCCGGACTTCTGCGACCACGTCGTGCTGCTCGACCGGACCGTCCTGGCGGCCGGCCCGACCGCGCAGGTGTTCACGCAGAGGAACCTGGAGCGCACCTTCGGCGGCGCGCTGCGCAACTTCCGGCTGGGCGCCGCCGCCCTGCACCAGGACGCCGACCGCCGCAGCCTGACGGTGCTCACCGACGACGAGCGGCCGCTGGTGATCTACGGCGACGACGAAGCCGAGGACGCTCCCGGCAGCGGCGCGGGGGGGCGGGGCTGACATGGACACGCTCGTCGCCGAGCTGCTGGTCCCGTTCGGTTACGAGTACATGCGCAAGGCCATGTGGGTCAGCGCGCTCGTCGGCGGCACCTGCGCGGTTCTCTCCAGCTACCTGATGCTCAAGGGCTGGTCGCTGATGGGCGACGCGCTCGGGCACTCCATCGTCCCGGGGGTCGCGGTCGCGGCGATCGTCGGGGCGCCCTTCGCGGCCGGCGCCTTCGCGGCCGGCCTCCTCGCCTCGCTCGCCATGGTGGTGGTGCGGCAGAAGTCGCGGCTGCGCGAGGACGCCGTCATCGGCCTCGTCTTCACCACGCTGTTCGCGGCGGGCCTCCTGATCGCCTCGCTGCGGCCGACCGCGGTGAGCATCCAGACCATCGTGCTCGGCAACATCCTCGCCATCGCCGACGAGGACGTGGTGCAGATCGTGATCATCGCCGCCGTGTCGCTGCTCGTGATGGCGGTCGTCTGGAAGGACATGATGGTGACGTTCTTCGACGAGGCGCATGCGCGCTCCATCGGCATCCGGGTCGGCGCGCTGAAGATCGTCTTCTTTACCCTGCTCAGTGCCTGCACGGTGGCGGCCCTGCAGGCGGTCGGCGCCTGCCTGGTCATCGCCATGGTGGTGACGCCGGGCGCCACCGCCTATCTGCTCACCGACAGGTTCGGCCGGCTGATCGCGATCAGCGTCGTGCTCGGCGTGACGACCAGCGCGGTCGGCGCCTATCTCAGCTACTTCCTCGACGGGGCGACGGGCGGCGTCATCGTCACGCTGCAGACGCTCGTCTTCCTCGCTGCCTTCGTCTTCGCGCCGAAGCACGGCCTGCTCGCCGCGCGCCGCCGCCGCGCCGCGACCCTGGAGGCCGTGCCGTGAGCTTGATCGTCGACTGGATCACGGGGCCGCTCGCCTATCCGTTCATGCAGCGGGCGCTCGTCGTCGCCGTGCTGGTCGGCGCGGTCTGCGCGGTGCTGTCGTGCTTCCTGGTGCTCAAGGGCTGGTCGCTGATGGGCGACGCGATCTCGCATGCCGTGCTGCCCGGCATCGTGCTCGCCCATGTCGCCGGCCTGCCGCTGGCGCTCGGCGCCTTCGCGGCCGGGCTCGGTTGCGCGCTCCTCACCGGGTACCTGAAGGAAAACAGCCGGGTGAAGGAGGACACCGTGATGGGCATCGTGTTCTCCGGCATGTTCGGCCTCGGCCTGGTGCTGTTCACCTGGGTCGACACCGACCAGCATCTCGACCACATCCTGTTCGGCAACGTGCTCGGCGTGACGGCGCGCGACGTGATCGAGACCGCCGTGGTGGCCGGCGGCACGCTTCTCGTGGTGCTGGTGTTCCGCCGCGACCTCCTCCTCTACTGCTTCGACCCGGGTCACGCCCGCACCATCGGCCTGCCCGTGCGCCTGCTGCATTACGGCCTGCTGGTGCTGCTGGCGCTCACCATCGTCGCCGCCCTCAAGGCGGTCGGCATCATCCTGGTGATCGCCATGCTGATCGCCCCGGGCGCCACCGCCTATCTGCTCACCGACCGGTTCGGCCGCATGCTGGCGATCGCCACCGCGAGCGCCGTGACCTCGGCCGTGGTCGGCACGCTGGCGAGCTTCCATATCGACGGCGCCCCCGGCGCCTGCATCGTGCTCACGCAGGCCGCCTTGTTCGGCCTCGCCTTCCTGTTCGCCCCCCGCCACGGCGTGCTGGCGCGCCGCGCCCGCCCGGCCGCAGTGGGCTGAACCGCGATGCCTAAACAAACCGGCCACGTGACGGTTCGGCAACAGCCAACCGCAAAGCCCTTGCGACAGAGGCTCAAGTCGCACTTTCGAATGGTTCTAACATATTGAATTCGTTGTCAAACTTACTTGACGCGAACGACTTGCAACTGCACGGTGCGGCCATTGCGGCCGCGGGGGTGGCCAAAGGGGGTTTGTCATGACACCGGATCGTCGCGCGGTCGCGCGTTTCTCGTCGCCTCGGCGCAGCCTGCTCGCTGCCGTCCTGTTCGGAGCGACCGTCGCGCTCGGCGGTCCGGCCGGCGCCTCCGAGCCGTCTCACGGCGACGGCCTCGATACCGAGCACATCTTCGGCATCACGATGGGCTCCGACATCGGCGAGAAGGGTGACTTCGAGATGGAGCTCGAGACCTTCTCGGGCATCGCCAAGCGCTATGGAACCTATTTCTCGACCGCCACCCACACCCACTTCAAGTACACGGTGACGGACAACTTCCGGGTGGCGCCGGGCTTCACGTTCGGCTCGCACCGAATCCGCGGCGTCGAGGGTCTCGACAATCTGAGCGAGGCGAACCTCCACGAGGCGTCCGTCGAGATGCGCTACAAGGTGCTCGACCGGCACAAGGACCCGTTCGGCCTCACGGTCAACCTCGAGCCCGGCTGGGCCGGCGTCGATCCGACCTCGGGGCGGCGCACCGAGGCCTGGGGCACGGTGCTCTCGCTCCTGATGGACAAGGAGATCGTCAAGGACAAGCTGTTCGGCGCCGTCAATGTCGGCTGGTCGGGCGGCACGTCGCGCGAGCTCGGCACCCGCGACTGGGCGCGCGACTCCGAATGGGCGATCCACGGCGCGCTGTCGTATCAATTCCGGCCGCTCACCCTGATCGGCATCGAGACCCGGTATCTGCGCTCCTACGGCACGCTCGGCCTCTCCGACTTCAAAGGCGAGGCGCTCTATGTCGGCCCGACCTTCCACATGATGCTGTCCAAGACGATCGGCCTGTCCGGCACCTGGAACTATCAGGTCGCCGGCAAGGCGGTCGGCGATCCGCGATCGCTCGATCTCACCAATTACGAGAAGAACCAGATTCTGTTGCGCCTGACGTCGCACTTCTGATCAGATCGTGCCGGTCTCGATGATCGGCACGATCTTCCACCCGAGCCCGCGTCCGGGTAGCTCCGCCGCGAGCGTCGCCAGGAGCTCGCGGATCGCCGCCTCCGGCAGCGTCAGGGTGATCTCGACGACCTTCGTGTACCCGCGGATCTGCTCGATGACGCTGTGATAGATCGCGGCGTCGCCGTGGAATCGCACGTCGCGGGACACGAAGCCGGCCCGTGCGGCGGCCTCGTTGTCGAGCATCACGTCGATCACGGCCTCCTCCAGCGCGGCCGGGATCTGCAGGACGAGGGACGTCTGGGTCATGCCGGCGATACCTTCGGCAGGCCGAAGCGGCGGTAGAGGATCGGCAGGATCAGCAGGGTGAGGGCGGTCGAGCTGACCAGCCCCCCGATCACCACGATCGCGAGCGGCCGTTGAACGTCCGAGCCCGGCCCCTGGGCGAACAAGAGCGGCACCAGCCCGAAGGCGGTGATGCTGGCGGTCAGCAGGATCGGCCGCAGCCGGCGGCGCGCCCCGGTGACGACGATCTCCTCCACGGGCAGGCCCTCGTCGCGGAGCTGGTTGAAGCACGACACCAGCACGAGCCCGTTGAGCACCGCGATGCCGAGCAGCGCGATGAAGCCGATCGACGCCGGCACCGAAAGATACTCGCCCGAGCCGAGCAGGCTGAACACGCCGCCGACCAGCGCGAACGGGATGTTGACGAACACCAGCAGCGCCTGGCGCACCGAGACGAAGGTGGCGAACAGCAGGAGGAAGATCAGCACCAGCGCGAGCGGCACCACGACGGCGAGCCTTGCGGCCGCGCGCTGCTGGTTTTCGAACTGTCCGCCCCAGACGAGCGTGTAGCCGTCCGGCAGCGGCACCTTGTCGGCGACGGTCCGCTTCGCCTCGTCGACGAAGCCGACGAGATCGCGCCCGCCGACATTGCTCTGCACCAGCGCGAGACGGCGGCCGTTCTCGCGGTCGATCTTCACCGGTCCGTCGACCCGCTCCAGCTTCGCCACGCTGGTGAGCGGGACCGCCTTGCCGTCGTCGAGGACGAGGCTGAGATCGGCGAAGCGGGCGGGCTGCTCGCGCAGCGAATCGGTACCGCGCAGCAGCACCGGCGTACGCCTTCCGTCCTCGACGACGACGCCGAGCGTCTTGCCCTCGATCTGGGTGCGGAGCGCCTCGGTCAGCCCGTCGACGTCGAGGCCGAGCCGGCCGGCCCGCAGCCGGTCGATGCGGGCGCCCAGATACTGGCTGCCGGTGTTGAGCGTGGTGCGCACGTCCTCGCTGCCGGCGATGCCGCGCAGCATGCCGGTGATCTCCTCGGCGAGGCGGTTGAGGGTGTCGATCTCGGGGCCGAAGATCTTGACGACGACGTCGCCGCGCGCCCCGATGATCATCTCCTGCACCCGCATCTCGATCGGCTGGGTGAAGCTGAAGCCGATGCCGGGGAGCTGGGCGAGCGCCTTGCGTAGCTCGCCGATCAGCCACTCCTTGTCGCCCGGATGGCGCCAGTCCTCCGGCGCCTTCAGCAGCAGATAGGTGTCGGTCTGATTGAGGCCCATGGGATCGAGGCCGAGCTCGTCCGATCCGGTGCGGGCGACGATGCCGGTCACCTCCGGCACATCGGCCATGATCGCCTTCTGGATGCGCAGGTCGAGGGCGAGGCTCTGCTCCAGGCCGATCGACGGAACCTTCTCGACGCTGACGATCGGCGAGCCTTCCTCCATCACCGGCATGAAGGTCTTGCCGAGCTGGGCGTAGGCGAAGCCCGTGGCGACGAATGCGACGCCGGCGACGGCGAGCACGGTCTTCTCGCGGCGAAGCGCGAAGTCCAGCACCGGCGCGTAGGCGGCGCCGATGCGGCGCACCAGCCAGGTGTCGCCATGGCCGCCGGGCTTCAACAGCAGCGAGGCGAGCACGGGAATCGCGGTCAGCGCGATCAGCAGCGAGCTCGTCAGCGCGAACACGATGGCGAGCGCCACCGGAATGAACAGCTTGCCCTCCAGCCCTTGGAGCGACAGGAGCGGCAGGAACACGATGACGATCACGGCGATGCCGGACGTCACCGGCACGGCGACCTCCTGCATGGCGTGGAAAATCCGATGCAGGAACGGCACCCGACCGTGGTGCCAATCGTGCGCCAGATGCGCGACGATGTTCTCCACCACGACGACCGAGGCGTCGATCAGCATGCCGATGGCGATCGCCAGCCCGCCGAGGCTCATCAGGTTGGCCGACATACCGACCTGCCGCATCAGCACGAAGGTGGCGAGCGCCGACAGCGGCAGCGTCACCGAGACGACGAGGGCGGCGCGCCAGTCGCCCAGGAACAGCACCAGCAGCACGACGACGAGGACGATCGCCTCGATCAGCGAGCGCGACACCGTCCCGACGGCACGCGAGACGAGATCGCCGCGGTCGTAGAAGATCCTTAAGGTGACGCCGGGCGGCAGTGTCGGGGCGAGCTCGGCGAGCTTCTTGCGCACGCCGTCGACGACGTCGCGGGCGTTGGCGCCGCGCAGCCCGAGCACGAGGCCCTGCACGGCCTCGTCGGCGCCGTCGCGGGTGACGGCACCGTAGCGCGTGATGCTGCCGATCCGCACCTCGGCGAGATCGCCGATCCGCACCGGCTTGCCGTCCCGCACCGTGACCACGATGGTGCGCAGGTCGTCGAGCGCCTTCACGCCGCCGTCGACCCGCACGAGCAGCACCTCCTCGCCGTCGGCGAGGCGGCCGGCGCCGCCGCTGCGGTTGTTGGCCTCGATCGCCTTCTGCAGCATCTCGATCGAGACGCCGCGCGCCGCCATCGCGAGATTGTCGGGCACGATCTCGAAGGACCGTACATGGCCGCCGAGCGAGTTGACGTCGGCGACACCCGGCAAGGTGCGCAGCGCCGGGCGGATCGTCCAGTCGAGCAGGGTGCGGCGCTCGGCGAGCGACAGCGTGCCGCCCTCGATCGTGAACATGAACATCTCGCCGAGCGGCGTGGTGATCGGCGCGAGCCCCGCCGTGACGCCGGGCGGCATGTCCTTGACGACGCCGGCGAGACGCTCGGCGACCTGGTTGCGGGCCCAGTAGATGTCGACGCCGTCCTCGAAGTCGATCGTCACGTCGGCCAGCGCGTACTTGGTGACCGAGCGCAGGATCTTCTTGTTGGGGATGCCGAGCAGCTCGAGCTCGAGCGGCGCGGTGACGCGCGTCTCCACCTCCTCGGGCGTCATCCCGGGCGCCTTGGCGATGATCTTCACCTGAACGGGCGAGACGTCCGGAAACGCGTCGATCGGCAGCAAGGTGAACGCCCAGGCCCCGGCGCCGACCAGCAGCAGCGTGGCCAGCACGACGAGCAGGCGGTGTGCCAGCGAGAACTCCACCAGACGGTCGAGCATCAGTCGACCCCTCCGAGGCCCTGCCACGCGCCCTTGAGCGCCGCCATGCCCCGCACCACGACACGCTCGCCGCCCTGGAAGTCGCCGCTCACCACGGCGAAGTCCGGCATCTCCTCGTGCACGGTCACCGGGGTCGGGACGAAGCCGTCGTCGGTCTGCACAAACACGAAGGCGTCGGGGCCGCGGCGGACGACGGCGCCGTTGCGCACCCGCCACTCGGCCGTGCTGCCGTTGGCCGGCACGACGACGGCCTCGACCACGAGGCCGGGTCGCAGCCGGCTGCAGGCGCGGCTGCACTCCGCCCGGACCGCGATCGTCTGCGAGGTCGGGTCGACGGTCGTGCCGACCGACACCACCCGGCCGGCGACGTCGAATCCCTCGATCGTCACGGCGACGTCGACCGCGATCTTCTCGGCGCGTCCGGCCGGCACCTGGATCTCGATCCACAGCGGGTCGAGCTGCGCGAGCCGATAGAGCGGCGCCAGCGCCTCGACGGTCTGGCCCGGCGCCGCCATGGTCTCGATCACGGTGCCGTCGACGGGCGCCGTCACGGTGAGGCGCGGATCGAGGGCCTGGCCGGCGACGAGCCTGTCGATTGCGGCCTCGCTCATGCCGTAGTGGCGCAGGGCCTGCCGGTGCTCGGCCGTGGTGGCGCGGGCCTGGGCGTACTCGCTGCCGGTCTGGATCACCTGCTTGCGCGGCACGGCGCCGTAGGGCGACAACGACTGCTCGCGCTCGAAGGTCTCGCGCAGGAGTTGCTCCTTGCCGTTGGCGACCAGGAAGTCGGCCTGCGCCTTGGCGAGTGCCGGGCTCTGCAGCTCGGCCAGCACCGCGCCGGCGCGGACCGCCTGGTCGAGCGTCGCCGTCATGGTCTCGATGCGGCCGCCGAGCGGCGCGTTGAGGATGCGGCTGCGATTGGGCGGCACGATCACTCGGGCCGGGAAGCGCAGGCCCGCCGTGGCCGGTCGCTCCTCGATGCGGGCGGTCTCGATGCCCACCCGTTCGGCCTGCACGGCCGTGACCGGCAACGCTTCGGCGGCGCGGGCCGGGGCAGCCCCGGATGCCGGGACCACGAGGGCGAGGAGGCCGTAGGCGAGCCAGAGCGCGGCACGTCTTTGCCGGCCCCCTCTCGGGCCGTAGGGCCGAGAGGATCGAGGCGCAGGTTCGGGCGCGAGCAGGCGCGCCGAGGGCGGACGGTGCGACACCGGCATGAGGGCTTTCCAGGTTGCTTCCCGGCATGTCATGGCGCGCCGCGGCTGATACGACGCTGACGGGGCGTGGCGCATCGGCTCCGTGGGCCGCCTGGCTGCGACCCGAAATCCACAATCGGTCAGGGAAACGAACGGCGCACCGGTGCCGACCGTCGCCGGTGGATCGCGTTTTGCTCGTTTGTCATAAATTGACCCTATCCCGAGGCTGGGCCGTCGTCGGTCGGCCAGAGCGATCGTGAGGAGAGGTGGGAGTGCCGGTCGCGAGCGGTCTGTCGGCGAAGTGCGGGCGGGAGCGTCGCCGGCATGGCTGGCTCGTGCTGCGCCTCGTCGCGCCTTTGCTGCTCGTCGGTGCGTTGGCGTCCGGGAATGACGCTGTGGCTCAGCAGGCGCCGGCCCCGGGCGGCTGGACCGCTCCGTCGATCGCCACCAGCCTGCCGTCCAACGGCGACCCCACCGGAGCGCGCGCCCGGCTCGCCTCCAAGGGGCTGACCTTCAACCTGATCTACACCAACGACGTGCTGTCCAACGTCAAGGGCGGCCTGAAGACCGGCACGATCGACCAGGGCAAGCTCGAGCTGCAGGTCAGCTACGATTTCGAGCCGCTCACCGGCTGGCACGGGTTGACGTTCTACACGGACGGCTATCAGATCCACAACACAGGCCAGTTCCGGCGCGAGTATGTCGGCGGCGTCAACACCATCGCGGCGATCGAGGCGGTGCCGTCGACGCGCTTGGCCGAGCTGTGGCTGCAGCAGACCTTCTTCGACGACAAAGCGAGCCTGCGGGTCGGCCAGCTCGCCGCCGACGTCGAGTTCTTCTACTCGTCGCTCAGCTTCATGTTCCTGCAGAGCGACTGGCCGACCATCACGGCGCTGAACCAGCCGAGCGGCGGTCCGGCCTATCCGCTCGCCACGCCGGGCCTCCGGGTGAAGGTCGAGCCGACCGACTGGCTCGCCGTGCTGGTCGCGATGTTCAACGGCGACCCGGCCGGTCCGCCGCCGCCCGCCGACGAGCAGATCCGCAACCGCTACGGCCTGAACTTCCGGGTCCAGGATCCGCCGCTGTTCATCGGCGAGGTGCAGCTGACCTGGAACCACGGCGCGCGTGACACCGGCCTCGCCCGTGGACTGAAGCTCGGCGGCTGGGCCCATACGGGCCGCTTCGACGACCTGCGCCTCGCCGCCGACCTCGCTCTGCTCGCCGCGTCGAACGGCTCCGGCGTGGCGCTGAAGCATCGCGGCGACTGGGGCGTCTACGCGGTCGTCGAGCAGCAGCTCTGGCGCCCACAAGGGGGCGCCTGGGACGACGGCATCTCGCTGTTCGGCCGCGTCTCGGCGAGCCCCTCCGACCGCAGCCCGATCGACTTCTATGCCGACGGCGGCATCGTGTTCGCCGGCCTGGTGCCGGGCCGACCCGACGACAAGTTCGGGGCGAGCGCCATCTATGCAAGGTTCTCCGACGCGCTGCGCGCCTTCGACCGCGATGTGATCGCGGTCAAGGGCGCGCCCGGCGTGGTGCGCGACTTCGAGGCCAATCTCGAGATCAACTACACGGCCCAGATCGTGCCGGGCTGGGTGGTGCAGCCGGTGCTGACGCGGGTGTGGCACCCGGCCGGGAACGCCAGCCGGAACGCGCTCGTCACCGGCGTCCGGTCCCTGTGGCAGTTCTGATCAGCTCGGCGACCGGGCTCACGGCGTGTTTCGAACAGCGGTCTGTCACGCCGGGTCCTGAATGTCTGTTCAGATCGGCTCCGCGGTGCATCGCGGGATCTCGTGCTGATCCGCGAAACCCGGGTGACACCCCTCTAAAACCATCATGACACGGGAGCGGAACCGCCGTGTGCAGCGGCGCTGTAAGGTTGCTGTAAGCGGGAAATGCGAGAGTGATCAGGTCCATTCCGACACGCCCGGCCGGGCACGACCGGCGGGGCACATCGACGGGCGGGACACATCGACGGCGGGACACCGACCGAGAACAACAGACGCTCGCACCCCCGACAGCACGGCTCTGCGATGACATCGTCTCCCTGCAGAGTGCGCCGACGGCGCGGCCCCGCCGCGCCGTCCGGGTCGTGAGCCGGACCGCGAGCGGAGGGCGTTGGACATGGCGGGACGTTTGGGCTGGCGCGGGCGCATCGTCGCGATCGGGGCGTTGCTCCTGCTGGCGGCCGGAGCCGGCGCGAGCTGGACGCTCGCCGGCCGCGGCAAGCTTCCCGGGGCTCCGACCACGACCTCCGCGGCCGACGCGGCGCCGCATGGAAAACCGCAGCGCAGCGGCTTCTATCGGCCGAAGGACAGCGAATGGAGCACGGTGGCGGTCGAGCCCGTCGCCGAGCACGCCTTCCGCTCCCAGCACGTCACCGAAGGCAAGATCCAGATCGACGAGGACCACGCGACGCCGGTGGTCTCGCCCTATGCGGGCCGGGTGAACCGGATCCTCGTCAAGGCGGGCGACCCGATCGTGCGCGGCCAGACCCTGTTCGTCGTCGAGGCGAGCGACATGGTGCAGGCGCAGAACGATTTCGTCGCCGCCGTCACGGGCCTCGCCAAGGCCCGCGCGGCTGCCGACTTCGCTCGCATCGGCGACAAGCGCAGCCGCGACCTCTACGAGGCCAAGGCGGTGCCACTCAAAGAGGTGCAGCAGGCGCAGGCGGCGCTGGCCGCCGCGACGAGCGACCTCGCCTCGGCCGAGACGGCGCTCGACGTCGCCCGCGACCGGCTGCGCCGGCTCGGCGCCGCCGAGGAGACGGTGGCGAACCTCGCCGCCGGCGGCCGCATCGATCCCGACATGCCGATCCCGGCGCCGCTCGCCGGCACGGTGGTGCAGCGCAAGATCGGCCCCGGTCAATACGTCGGCGCCTCGGGCGAGCCCGTCCTGGTCGTCGCCGACCTCTCCAAGGTGCGGCTCGTCGCACATGTGCGCGAGACCGAGGCCGCGTCCATTCGGGTCGGCCAGCCGCTCACCTTCACGGTGCCGGCCTGGCCCGACCGTCATTTCCACGGGGTGGTCGACTATGTGGCGCCGGAGATCGATGCGGGCAGCCGCCGCCTGATGGTGCGCGCCACGGTCGACAACACCGGCGGCGACCTCAAGCCGGAGATGCTGGCGAGCGTCACCATCGACACCAACGGCACCGTGCTGGCGGCCGGCGTGCCGCGCGAGGCGCTGGTCGTCGAGGGCAACGTCGCCAAGGTCTGGGTCGTGCGCGACGACAGCGGGATCGAGCTGCGCCGCGTCGGCACCGGCATGACGGACCGCCGCATCGTCGAGATCGTCGACGGCTTGAAGCCGGGCGAGCGCATCGTCGCCGGCGGCAGCCTGCTGATCGATCGCATCGCGAGCGGACGCTAGGGCGGTTCTCAGTCGCGATGGATCAGACCTTAATTCCGCTCGTCCCCGCGAAGGCGGGGACCCAGTGCCGCACGGGCCAGGGCTCCCCGATCATCGCTCGTCTGCTCGCCGCCGCCGTCGCCGCCGCACTCGTTCTGGCGCCGCTCGCCGCGGCGGCCTTCGTGCCGAGCAAGGAGGGCAACCGGGTCCGGGTGACGCCCGACCAGGAGCATCAGATCGTCGTCGAGCGGATCGAGCCGCGCGACTTCCGGGTCCGCAAGCTGGCGATCGGGCAGGTCGCCTATGACGAGGACGCGACCACGGTCGTCTCGTCGCCCTTCTCGGGCCGGGTGGCGCGGCTGATCGCCAGGCTCGGCGAGCGGGTCGAACCCGGCGCGCCGCTGGTCGAGCTCGACAGCGTCGACGTGCTGCCGCCCCAGAACGATCACGTCGCCGCGGTCGGCGCACTCGCCAAGGCGAAGGCGCAGCTCGAGCTCGCCCGCACGGCGGAGACGCGCGCCCGCGCCCTCTACGAACAGAAGGCCGGGGCGCTGAAGGACTGGCAGCAGGCGCAGGCCTTGCTGGTCGCCGCCGAGAGCGACGCGCGGGCGGCCGAGACGGCCGTGGAGGCGTCGCGGCAGCGGCTGCGCATCATCGGGCGCAGCGACGAGGAGATCGCCGAGCTGGCGGTGCGCCGCGTCACCAGCCGCAGCGTGATCATCAAGGCGCCGATCGCCGGGACCGTGACGGCCCGCAAGGTGGCGGTCGGCCAGCATGTGCGCGGCGAGCTGTCCGAGCCGCTCTACGCGATCAGCGATCTCTCGACCATGTGGCTGAAGGCGCAGGTGCCGGAGGCGGACCTCGCCGCGGTGCGGATCGGTGACCGGGTCGACGTGAAGATCTCGGCGCTGCCCGGCCGCATCGTCCGGGCGAAGGTCGCCGTCATCGGCGCGGTGTCGGATGCCGTCACCCACCGGGTGGTGGTGCGGGCCGTGCTGCCCAATCCGGACGGCGCCCTGAAGGCCGAGATGTTCGCCGCCGTCACGATCGAGACCGGCGCGGGGCGCGTGGCGCCGGCCGTGCCGGTGCGCTCGGTGATCCGCGAGGGCAGCCGCGACGTGGTGTGGATCGAGACCGAGCCGATGATCTTCGAGCGCCGCGCCGTGACGCTCGGCATGGAGCAGGACGGGCGGTTCGAGATCAAGGACGGCGTCGCGGTCGGCGACCGCGTGGTGACGGTCGGCGCCATCTTCGTCGAGAACGAGTGGCAGCAATAGCGAGAGCGACGTCGGTGGCTCATCTGGACAAGGACATCGCTCGTCCCCGCGAAGGCGGGGACGAAGGGGCGACACGGCGAGGGACTCTGGATCCCCGCCTGCGCGGGGATGAGCGGTCTACGGGGCGGCCTTCGTCCTCACAGCACTGAACGGATTCGGCGGTCCCATGTTGCGGCAACTCATCGCGTTCTGTCTCTCGCGCCGGCCCCTGGTGATGATCGCCTATGCGGCGTTCCTCGGTATCGGCTTCGTCGCCTTCCTCAACCTCAACATCGAGGCCTATCCGGATCCGGCTCCGCCGATCATCGAGATCATCGCGCAGCGGCCCGGCCAGTCGCCCGAGGAGATGGAGCGCTACGTCACCATCCCGATCGAGGTGGCGGTGGCGAGCACGCCGGGGCTGAAGTTCATCCGCTCCAACACGGTCTATGCGCTCTCCTTCATCCGCCTGCAGTTCGAGTACGGCCGCGACTATCACTTCGTGCGCCAGCAGGCGCTCAACCGGCTCAAGGACGCCGAGCTGCCGGACGGCGTGCAGCCGGTGATCTCGCCGGCCGGCACCATCAGCGAGATCTTCCGCTACGAGCTGGTCGGCCCGCCGGGCATGAGCGTGATGGAGCTCAAGACCCTGCAGGACTGGGTGGTGGAGCGGCGGCTGCGCATCGTGCCTGGCGTCGCCGACGTGCTGGTGCTGGGCGGCAAGACCAAGGAGATCCAGGCCGAGATCGACATGGTGCGGATGATGGCGCACGGCATCACCATGCCGCAGATCATCCAGGCCATCGCGGCCGGCAACTCGAACGTCGGCGGCCGCACCATCGCGATGGGCGAGCAGCAGGTGAACGTGCGCGGCATCGGCGTCGCCACCTCGCTCGACGACATTCGCAACATCGTGCTGACCCAGCAGGGCGGCGCGCCCGTGATGCTGTCCGACGTGGCGAACGTCCAGATCGGCTACACGCCACGCCTCGGCATGGCGGGACGTGACGACAAGACCGACGTCGTCACCGGCATCGTGCTGATGCAGAAGTTCGAGCGCACCATGGACGTGGTGAAGCGGGTGCGCGCCGCGGTGGAGACGATCAACACCGACGGCAGCCTGCCGCCCGGAGTCAGGATCGTGCCGTTCTACGACCGCGGCGATCTCGTCGCCGTGACCGTGAACACGGTGCTGCACAACATGCTGTTCGGCATCGCGCTGATCTTCCTGATCCAGTGGGTGTTCCTCGGCAACCTGCGCTGCGCCCTGATCGTCGCCGGGACGATTCCCGTCGCGCTGTTCCTCGCCGTGATGATCACGGTGCTGCAGGGCGAATCGGCCAACCTCCTGTCGGTCGGCGCCATCGATCTCGGCATCATCATCGACGCCACCGTGATCATGCTGGAGAACATCTACCGGCATCTCGCGCACCACCATCCGTCGGTGCCGTCCGGCTCGGGGACGAGCCAGCGGCTCGGCGACAAGCTGCACCGCGTGCTGGTCGCCGCCGTCGAGGTCGACAAGGCGATCCTGTTCTCGGTGCTGATCACCATCGCGGCCTTCATCCCGCTGTTCACCATGCGGGGCGTCGAGGGCCAGATCTTCGGCCCGATGGCACGCACCTACGCGTATGCGCTGCTCGGCGCCGTGATCGCCACCTTCACGGTGACGCCGGTGCTGTCCTCGATCCTGCTGCCCGAGCGGGTGGCCGAGGTCGAGACGCTCCTGGTGCGCGGCCTGCGCAAAGTCTACATGGGCGTCCTGCCGCGCGCCGTCCGCCACTACCGCATCGCCGTCACGGCGGCGGTCGCGTTCCTGGCGCTGTGCAGCGTCGCCGGCATGCGGCTCGGCACCGAGTTCCTGCCCAAGCTCGAGGAGGGCAATCTCTGGGTCCGCGCCATGATGCCGCCGACCATCACGCTGGAGGCCGGCATCGACACGGTGGCTCGCATCCGCGACGTGATCAGAAGCTACCCACCGGTCCGCACCGTGTTCTCCGAGCAGGGCCGCGGCGACGACGGAACCGATCCGGACGGCTCGTTCCTGGCCGAGTTCTTCGTGCCGCTGAAGCCGTTCGAGGAGTGGCCGAAGGGCATGACCAAGGAAGACCTGGTCAAGGCGCTGTCCGAGAGGCTCAACCGCGAGTTCGTCGGCATCGACTTCAACTTCTCGCAGTACATCCAGGACAACATCGAGGAAGCCGTCTCGGGCGTGAAAGGCGAGAACTCGATCAAGATCTTCGGTCGTGACCTCGTCGAGCTCGAGCGGCTGTCGCGTGGCGTCAAGTCGGAGATCGGCAAGGTGCCGGGCGTCACCGACCCGGCCGCCTTCAGCCTGCTCGGCCAGCCCAACCTGATCATCAGGATCGACCGCGCCAAGGCGGCCCGCTACGGCTTCTCGATCGCCGACATCAACGCCGTCGTGCAGGCGGCGATCGGCGGTCAGCAGGTGGCGCGCGTCTACGAGGGCGAGATGAACTTCGCCCTGACGGTGCGGCTCGCGCCCGAATATCGCGCCAATGTCGACGCCATCCGCTCGATCCCGGTGGCACTGCCGAACGCCGATCCCAAGCTGCCGACCTCCTATGTGCCGCTCGGCGAGCTCGGCGAGGTGAAGCTCGTCACCGGCGCGGCCTACATCTACCGCGAGAACAGCCAGCGCTTCGTGCCGCTCAAGTACTCGGTGCGTGGCCGCGACCTCGGCTCCACGGTCGAGGAGGCGCAGGAGAAGATCGCCGAGAAGGTGCCGCTGCCGGGCGGCTACAAGATGGAGTGGTCGGGCGAGTTCGGCGCCCTGCAGGAGGCGAAGGCGCGGCTCGCGCTGATCATCCCGCTCAGCCTGCTGATGATCCTGATGCTGCTCTACAGCCTGTTCAACAGCGTGCGCGACAGCCTCTTGGCGCTCTCCGGCATCCCGTTCGCGGTCGCCGGCGGCATCATCGGGCTCTACGTCGCCGGATTGAACGCATCGGTGTCCGCGGCGGTCGGCTTCATCTCGCTGTTCGGCGTCTCGGCCATGGACGGCATCCTGCTCGTCTCCTACATCCGTCGCGCCCTCGAGCAGGGCGAGGGCACCGAGCAGGCGATCGTCGGCGCCGCCGAGACCCGCATGCGACAGATCTTCATGACCGGCTTCTCGGCCTGCATCGGCCTGGTGCCGGCGGCGATCTCGACCGGCATCGGCGCCCAGGTGCAGCAGCCGCTCGCCGCCGTCATCGTCGGCGGCATGCTGCTCTCGCCGATCTGCAGCCTTCTGGTGATTCCGAGCCTCTCCCGCCTGGTGATGCCGGAGGTGAAGCCGCGCGAGGCCCTGCCGGGCGCGACCCCGGCGCCGACCCCGGCGCATTGAGAAAGGACCGCGCCCTCCCGGCGCAAGCTCCGGCGCGCGCCAGGAGCCACGAGGACGGCGCTCGCTACTTACCGTCCGGCGTCCGCAGGCCGTGCCAGGCGTCGCGCACCTGCTGATAATGCACCTGCGGCTCGTAGCTCGGCGTCGCCAGCGCCAGCGTCTTGTGGTCGAGGCGGCCGATGGTCGACAGGAGCGTGTAGGAGGCGACGACGCGGTCGCGCTGCGCCAGGATCAGGCGCGAGCGTGCCTGGGTCAGGTCCTGCTGCGAGTTCAGCACCTCGAGCGTGGTGCGCTGGCCGGCCTGCGCCTCGCGCTGCACGCCCTGGAGCGCGATGGTGCCGGCCCGCACCTCGGCCTCGGCGGCCGACAGCGCGATCTTGGCGCCTTCGTTCGTCACCCAGGCCGCGACCGTCGCCGTGTTGGTCTGGGTGCGCACCCGGTCGAGCACGATGCGGGCCTGGGTCAGCACCTCTTTCGACTGGCGCACCTGCGCGGCCGCCTGGCCGCCGTCGTAGATCGGCACCTGCAGGCTGCCGGTCAGGAACGCCTGGTCGGTGCCCTTCGAGCCGAGCGTCGTGTCGGTGTTGCGGTCGCGCTGCAGGCCGGCTTGCGCCGTGAGGGTCGGGTAGAGTGCCCCTTCCGCGATCTTGATGGCGTATTGCGAGACGTCGATGTCGAACTGGGCACCCTTGACGGCGGGGTTGTCGCGGCGGGCGAGGGAGACCGCCTCGTCGCGGCCGCGCGGCAGCAGCCGGTCGATCGGCTCGGCCGCGGCGAGGCGGCCGGGCGGCGCGCCGATCACCTGCTCGTAGGTCGCCTGAGCGATCGCCAGCGCGACCTCGGCAGCATTGAGGTCGGCATTGCCGCGGGCGAGCCGCGCCTCCGCCTGGGCGACGTCGGTCGGCGTCACGTCGCCGGCGTCGAGCCGCTTGCGGGTGGTGCCGAGCGTCTCGCGCAGGAACGTCACGTTGGTGCGCTGCGCCTCGACCAGCGACTGGTTGGCGACCACGTTCATGTAGGCCGTCACGGCGTCGAGCAGCACCGACTGCTCGACCCCGCGCAGCGCCTCGCGTCCCGAAAGCACCTGCGATTCGGCCTGGCGCACCTGATTGCCTGTGCGGAAGCCGTTGAACAGCACCTGCGTGATGGTGAGCTGCGCCGTGTAGCCGCGCAGCGTCGCCCGCTCGGTGTTGCCGCCGGGCAGCAGATCGCGCAGCGCGATCAGGCTCGGGCTCAGCGCCGCGTTGATCTGCGGCCGATAGCCGGACAGCGCGATCGACACGTCCTCGTCGGTGCCGCGCTGGCGCGCCCGCTCGGCATTGAGGACCGGATTGGTCTGATAGGCCCGCACCAGCGCGGTCTGCAGCGTGTCGGCATGCGCCCGCGGCGCCGCCGTCAGCACCAGGGCGAGCGCCGTCAGGCCGAGCATCGGCCCGAGCCGCGTCCGGCGGATCGGCCGCTCGTCCGCGCCCGCGGCGCGCTGCCTCGTCGTTGCAACCATCTCGTCCTGCACTCTCGTCCGACACCCCGGGCGTGCGGCCTCGCATCCGGTTCGATGCGACGTGTTCTTCGCGTGCCGTGCGCCACGTCGGGTCTTTACTACGAATTAACCGGTCGGTCGTCAGGGCGACCGTCGGTCGCGTCGCGAATCCACACCGACGTGACCGGAAGGCCGCATCGAAAGACGTATTAGCGGCAGCGACTTACACCCGGCTTACGGGAGCCGTTGACAGCTCCGCGCCGGCCGCGAAGATCGCCTCGCACGCCCGCGGGGCGTGCCGGGCCTCCGTCGCCCCCATCCCGGGAAAGTTCTCACATGCGTCCGCAAGGCAATCTGCGCACGGCCGCCGAAGCGCTGGTCGACCAGCTCGTCGTCAACGACGTGCAGCACGTGTTCTGTGTCCCCGGCGAGAGCTATCTCGCCGTGCTCGACGCCTTCCACGATCGCGACATCGCCGTCACGGTGTGCCGGCAGGAAGGCGGCGCCGCCATGATGGCCGAGGCGGTCGGCAAGGCGACGGGCCGGCCCGGCGTCTGCTTCGTGACGCGCGGCCCCGGCGCCACCAACGCCTCGCCCGGCATCCACATCGCCCAGCAGGATTCGAGCCCGATGATCCTGTTCATCGGTCAGGTCGGGCGCGACCAGAAGGAGCGCGAGGCGTTCCAGGAGGTCGATTACCGGGCGATGTTCGGCGGCATGGCGAAGTGGGTGGTCGAGATCACCGATCCGGCCCGCATGCCGGAGCTCGTCTCGCGCGCCTTCTACGAGGCGACCGCGGGCCGGCCCGGCCCCGTGGTCGTGGCGCTGCCGCAGGACGTGCTGGTCGAGCGCATCGCGGCGCCGCCGGCGCCGCCCTTCGCGCCGGTCGACATCGCGGCCGGCGCGGCCGATCTCGCCCGGCTGCGCGAGATGCTCGCGGGCGCGCAGCGGCCCGTGATGCTGCTCGGCGGCAGCCGGTGGACCGCGGAGGGCTGCCGGGCGATCGCCGACTTCGCCACGCGCTTCGACCTGCCGGTCGCCACGACGTTCCGCCGCGCCCATCTCTTCGACGCCCTGCATCCCTGCTACGCCGGCGACCTCGGCATCGGGCCGAACCCGAAGCTGCTGGCGCGGGTGAAGGATGCAGACCTGGTGCTGCTGGTCGGCGGGCGGCTCGGCGAGCTGCCGTCGCAGGGCTACGAGCTGATCGACATCCCGGGTCCGCAGATGAGCTTCGTGCACGTCCATCCGGGCGTGCAGGAGCTCGGCAAGGTCTATCGGCCGCATCTCGCCATCAACGCGACGCCGGCGGCCTTCGCGGCCGCCGCCGCGGGGCTCGCGCCGCTCGATCGTGTGCCGTGGGCCGGTGCCGCCGTAGCCGCGCATGAGGATTACCTCGCCTGGTCGGAGACCCCGACCGAGGTGCCGGGCGGCGTCAATCTCGGCCAGGTGATGCTGTGGCTGCGGGACACCCTGCCGGCGGACTCGTTCGTCACCAACGGCGCCGGCAATTATGCGGGCTGGATTCACCGCTTCTACCGGTTCCGCCGCTTCGCCACCCAGGTGGCGCCGATCTCCGGCTCGATGGGCTACGCCGTGCCGGCCGCCGTCGCGATGAAGCGGCTGCATCCGGACCGCACCGTCGTCTCGATCAACGGCGACGGCGACTTCCTGATGAACGGGCAGGAGCTCGCGACCGCTGTCCAGTACGGCCTGCCGATCATCGTGCTGGTCTGCGACAACGGCATCTACGGCACCATAAGGATGCATCAGGAGCGCGAGTATCCGGGCCGCGTCTCGGCGACCACGCTGAAGAATCCCGACTTCGCCGCCTATGCGCGGGCGTTCGGCGGGTTCGGTGCGACGGTCGCGGCGACGGCGGAGTTCGCGCCGGCCTTCCGGGCCGCGCAGGAGTCCGGGCTGCCGGCGATCCTGCATCTGAAGATCGACCCGGAGGCGATCACGCCGACCGCGACGCTCCAGGGCATCCGCGCGAAGGCGCTGGCCGCCCAGGGCGCATAGCCATTTCGGCTGCGACGATCGCGCACGGGGCCGCTCGTCCCCGCGCAGGCGGGGACCCAGGGTGACACGGTACGACGCTTCTGGATGCCCGCTTTCGCGGGCATGAGCGGAGGGTGAAGCGATTGCCGTCGCCGTCTCCGGGTCGTCCCCGAGACGGCGACGGCCGGCGTGGTTTCGCTTGCATGACCGGGCCCGGCGCGGCAGGGTCTGAATCTCGACTCATATCTTGTTCTGCAAAAATCATCGCCCGAGACCCGACACCATGCCTTACCGCCGCACCGAACGGGTCATCGAGCGCTTGGCCGCCCGCCGCGACGATATTCTCGCCTCGGCCCGCGCCGTCGCCAGTGCGCAGGGGCTCGTCGGCGTGCAGATCGTGCCGGTCGCCGAGCGCGCCGGCATCGCGGCCGGGACGGTCTATCGCTACTTCCCGGCCAAGGCGGACCTGGTCACCGCGCTGCTCGAGCAGGTCAGCGAGCAGGAGGTCGCCGCCATGGCCAAGGCGGCCGGCGCCGCGCCGGGGCCGCTCTCCGGGCTCGCCGCCGCGGTGACGAGCTTCGCCGGCCGGGCGCTGCGCCAGCGCCGCCTCGTCTTCGCCGTGCTGGCCGAGCCGGTCGAGCCGGAGATCGAGCCGCAGCGGCTCGCCTGCCGGCGCGCCATCACGGGCGTGATCGAGGGCTGCATCAAGGCCGCGATCGCCACCGGCCGGCTGCCCGAGCAGGACGTGCGGATCGCCGCCGACGCGATTCTCGGCGCGCTCGTCGAGGCGCTGATCGGCCCGGCCGCTTCGGTCGACGCGGATCCGGCGAAGCAGCGCGACGCCGTCCAGGCCGTGGTGCTGCTGGTGTTGCGGGCGCTCGGTGTGGTCGACGCGCGCGCCCGCGGCCTCGTGGTCCAGGCGCCGTGGCCGGCCGAGGACGCCGCCTGACCCCTCCGTCCCTGGATACCGCGGCGGGGGACGGCAGGGCGTTTGCTGCAGATCAAAAACCCGGTTGCCAAAGATCAAGGACGGTCGAGTCCGGACAATCCAGTATTCCCACGGTGCCGGCCGAACGATGCCGCGCCGCGGAGACGACGATGCGTGATTTCGACAGATTCGACCGATTTTCCGCCAACATCGGCGAGATGATGGAACGGCTGGGGATCGAGTGCGACGAGGAGGTCGACAGCTATTTCGGCCGCACGCTGGGCAGCGTCATCCGCTCCTGCCAGGCCTGCCGCTCGGCCGAGCTGTGCAGCGACTGGCTGGCCCGCGCACCGGTCGCCGTCAGCCGCGCGCCCGCCTTCTGCCCCTATGCCGAGCGCCTCGACGGCCTCGCCCTCGACCAGGCGGTCCTGCCGCCGCGCCGCCACACGGTGCACTGAGCGCGCGTTCCCGCGTCGACGACATGCCCGGCCTCGCGCCGGGCGTCGTGTTTTCGGGCCGTGTATCTGCCCTTGCTGCACACGCCCGTGTTCCGGACGCGCGCCAGCGCGAGCCGGAACCCAAGGGCCGCACGGAACAGCGCGGCCAAACGATGATCGCGCTGACGCGGAACTCTGTGGCTCTGGGCCCAGGCTCTGCGGCCCATCAAGCCGGTGGCCTGATGGGCCTCGTCCGGGGCAGGTCGATCGCGGCCGGGGCGGGCGGGCGCCGGCCTCCATGCGACACGCCGCGCTCAATGCGACATCAGCACCGGCACGGTCATCGAGCCGAGGATGCCGCGCGTCGCGCCGCCGAGCACGAACTCGCGCAGCCGCGAGTGGCCATAGCCGCCCATCACGATGAGGTCGGCCGAGACGTCGGCCGCATAGGACAGGATCGTGTTGGGCACGTCGACGTCCTCGGCGACGATGCGCTTGACGTCGACCTTGATGCCGTGGCGGGCGAGATGGTGGCCGACATCGGCGCCGGGGATCTCGTCGCTCTTCGAGCGCCCGGTGGCGACGATCACCACGTCGACCTGGGCGGCGCGCGCCAGGAAGGGCAGGGCGTCGCCCATCGCGCGGGCCGCCGTGCGACTGCCGTCCCAGCACATCAGCACGCGGTCGAGCGCGAGGCCGGCCTTCTGGATGTAGGGCACCATCACGACCGGCCGGCCGGACTCGAACAGGGCGCCCTCGGCGAACAGGTCGGCCGGCGACATCCGGTCGGGCTCGCGCTGGCCGACCACGGCGAGATCGAAGCGCCGGGCGATGCGGCCGAACATGTCGGTGGCGCCGCCGAGCGTCGCCTCGATGATTCGGTGGCCGGCCTGGACGCCCGCGAGCTCGGCCGCCCGGTCGAACCGCGCGATCGCGGTCTGCGCCATCGTCAGGCTCTCGTCGCGCTGGGCGTCGATCCACTCGGCCGACACCCCGTCCATGATGCTCGGCGAGATGACCGGGTCGTAGACGAACACCACCCCGGTGACATGCGCCCCGAAGGTGCGTCCGATCGAGAGCGCGAAGGCCGCCGCCGGATCGTGGTCGGCGACGAGCGCGAGGTTCACGACGATGTCCTTGATCATGCTTCACTCCCGTGACGCGCGGACCGGTCCCGGCCGGCCGGCGTCCTCTCGTTGCAGGGGCTCTCGTTTCAGCTGTCGATGCTAGAAGGCGGGCAGGGGCCGATGTTGACGGGGGTCAAAGCCCTTCGCCCCGGAGCCTAGGACGGCACGCCGCGACCATCAATCGCGGGTTGGGCGCCGCCGCCGGCCGCGACGGCGCTCGCGTTCGGAGCGTCACGCGCGTGGCGTAGGCGCGCCTCGCGTCGATCGGGGGGGGCGCCGCGGCCGGCACCGGGGGCACCGGCCGCGGCAGCCTGGTCGGGTTACTTCACGGTCTTGAGATAGGCGATCACGGCCTTGACGTCGTCCGGGTTCTTCAGCCCCGCGAACACCATCTTGTTGCCCGGGATCGTGCCCTTCGGGTCGGCCAGGTACTTGGTCAGGAACGCCTCGTCGACGGTCTGCTGGGCGAACTTCAGGTGGGCGTCGGAGTACTTGAAGCCGGCCACCTGGCCGAGCTTGCCGCCGTAGATGCCGAACAGCGACGGACCGACGCCGTTCTTGCCGGCCTCCACCTTGTGGCACGCCTTGCACTGGGCGAAGGCCTTCGGGGCCTCCTGGGCCGGCGCCACCGTGGTCGCCGCGACGAGGGCCGCGGACGCGGCCGTCGCCACCATGATCGAACGGATATCCAAAGTTCTACTCCTGAATGAACGGGTCGCCCGGGACGGCGCGTGTTGGTCCGGCGCCGGGCGAGACACGAGAATGGAAGACTGCGAGGCCGGCACCAGGGTGCGGCCGGTGCGATCATGCCGGTCCTGTTCGCCGCCGGTCAATTGGCTGTAGAGTGGATCCAACGAGAACAAGGATCACTGGGAGGATCCCCATGAGCGTGCGGATGCCGGCGCCCGACGCGGCCGTGCTGGCGCGCCGCGACGAGATCGTCGCGGCGTTGCGACGGATCGTGCCCGGCGAGGGGGTGATCGCCACGACGCGCGAGATGCGGCCCTACGAATCGGACGGGCTGACCGCCTATCGACAGCTCCCGCTGGTCGTGGTGCTGCCGAGCACCACCGAGCAGGTGTCGCAGGTGCTGCGGTTCTGCTTCGACAACGGCGTCAAGGTGGTGCCGCGCGGCGCCGGCACCTCGCTGTCGGGCGGGGCGCTGCCGCTCGGCGACGGCGTGCTGCTCGGCATGGGCAAGTTCAGCAAGGTCCGGCGGATCGACTTTTCCGACCGCGTCGCCGTGGTCGAGCCCGGCGTCACCAACCTCGCCATCACCCGCGCGGTCGAGCACGCCGGCTTCTATTACGCGCCCGACCCGTCGTCGCAGATCGCCTGCACGATCGGCGGCAACATCGCCGAGAACTCGGGCGGCGTGCACTGCCTCAAATACGGCCTGACCACCAACAACGTGCTCGGCTGCGAGATGGTGCTGATGACCGGCGAGGTGGTGCGGCTCGGCGGCAGCCATCTCGACGCCGGCGGCTACGACCTCTTGGGAGTCGTGACCGGCTCCGAAGGACTCTTGGGTGTGGTGACGGAGGTCACGGTGCGCATCCTACAGAAGCCGGAGACGGCGCGCGCGCTGCTCATCGGCTTCGAGACCCCGGAGGCGGCCGGCGACTGCGTGGGCAAGATCATCGCGGCCGGCATCATCCCGGGCGGCATGGAGATGATGGACCGGCTCGCCACCGCGGCCGTCGAGGAGTTCGTCCACGCCGGCTACCCGCTCGACGTCGAGGCGATCCTGATCGTCGAGCTCGACGGGCCGCGGGCCGAGTGCGACCACCTGGTCGAAACCGTATCCGGGATCGCGCGCGACTGCGGCGCCGTCACGGTGCGGGTGTCGGCCTCCGAGGAGGAGCGGCTCTTGTTCTGGGCCGGCCGCAAGGCGGCGTTCCCGGCGGTCGGCCGCATCTCGCCCGACTACTACTGCATGGACGGGACGATCCCGCGCGCCAAGCTCCCCTATGTCCTGCAGCGCACCCGCGAGCTGTCGGAGAAGTACGGGCTGCGCTGCGCCAACGTGTTCCACGCCGGCGACGGCAACCTGCACCCGCTGATCCTCTACGACGCCAACGACGCGGACGAGCTCGCCCGCGCCGAGGCGTTCGGAGCCGACATCCTGCGGCTCTGCGTCGAGGTCGGCGGCGTGCTCACCGGCGAGCACGGCGTCGGGGTCGAGAAGCGCGACCTGATGCCGACCATGTTCTCGGAGGTCGATCTCGACCACCAGCAGCGGCTCAAATGTGCCTTCGACCAGAAGGGCCTTCTCAACCCCGGCAAGGTGTTTCCGGAGCTGTCCAGCTGCGCCGAGCTCGGCCGCATGCACGTCTCCGGCGGCAAGCTGCCGTTTCCCGACATCCCGAGGTTCTGATGCCGGTCGGGCCGCTTCGCCTCGCGCCGCTGCCGTCACCTCTTCCCGCGCGCGGGGGCGCGGCTCTTGCCGCGCCAAAGAGGTCGACATTCGCGCGTCCAGCGCGGATGTCGGGTGAGGTGGCCTCTCGTGGATACGGAGGCGCCCCCTCACCCGACTCGGACCTTCGGTCCGAGCCACCCTCTCCCCGCGCGCGGGGAGAGGGAACGCACATGCCCGATCCGGGAATGGCAAACGAACGAGAAAGGGCACCATGACCGCCCCCCTCGCTCCCCGCGATGCCGCCGAGGCCGAGGAGGCCGTGCGCTGGGCGCTCGGCGTCGGCAAGACCCTGGAGATCGTCGGACGCGGGTCCAAGCGGGCGCTCGGCCGGCCGGCCCAGACCGACGCCACGCTCGACCTGTCCGGTCTCGCCGGCATCACGCTCTACGAGCCGAAGGAGCTGGTTCTCTCGGCCCGCGCCGGGACCGCGATCGCCGCCGTGCAGGCGCTGGTCGCCGAGAACGGCCAGGAACTCGCCTTCGAGCCGATGGACTTTTCCGCGCTGCTCGGCGGCGCGCCGGGCGAGGGGACGCTGGGCGGCGTGCTGGCGACCAACCTGTCCGGCCCGCGGCGCATCAAGGCGGGGGCGGCGCGCGACCACTTCCTCGGCTTCGTTGCCGTGTCGGGGCGCGGCGAGACGTTCAAGGCGGGCGGCCGGGTGGTGAAGAACGTCACCGGTTACGACCTCTCCAAGCTGATGGCCGGCTCCTTCGGCACCCTCGCGGCGCTGACCGACGTGACCATCAAGACCCTCCCGCGGGCCGAGACCGAGGCGAGCGTGCTGGTCCTCGGGCTGTCGCCCGAGGCGGCCGTCGCCGCCATGGCGGCCGCCATGGGCTCACCCTTCGAGGTGTCGGGCGCCGCCCATCTGCCGGCCGGCGTCGCGGGGCGCACCGGCGTCGCCGGCCTGCCGGACGGCCGTGCCGTGACGGCACTGCGGCTCGAGGGCGTCGCGCCGTCGGTCGCCCATCGCCGCGACGGGCTCCTGGGCCTGCTCGCCGCGCACGGCGCCCGCGAGGGCCTCGCCGTGGAGGCCTCGCGTGCCCTGTGGACGGCCGTGCGTGACGTCACGCCGTTCCGCTCCTCCGGCACGCCGGAGGCCGACCGGCCGGTGTGGCGCATCTCGACGGCGCCGTCGCGCGGCGCCGAGGTCGCCGCCCTGATCGCCGCCGCGACCGACGCGGAGGTTCTCTTCGACTGGGCCGGCGGGCTCGTGTGGGCGGCGGTCGCGCCGTCCGCGGACGCGGGCGCGGCGGCCGTGCGCACCGCCACGGCCCGCTGCGGTGGCCACGCGACCCTGATCCGTGCGCCCGCGGCGGTGCGCGCCGCAGTCGACGTGTTCGAGCCGCAGCCGGGACCGCTCGCGGTGCTGACCCGGCGGGTCAAGGAGAGCTTCGATCCCCGCGGCGTGCTGTGCCCCGGGCGGATGTGGGCGGGGGTGTGAGCGCGTCATGAGGACCGAGTTCTCTCTCGCCCAGCTGGCCGATCCGGCCATCGCCGAGGCCGACAAGATCCTCCGCGCCTGCGTCCATTGCGGCTTCTGCACGGCGACCTGCCCGACCTATGTGCTGCTCGGCGACGAGCTCGATAGCCCGCGCGGCCGCATCTACCTGATCAAGGACATGCTGGAGGCCGACCGGCCGGCGGGGCCCGAGGAGGCCAAGCACATCGACCGCTGCCTCTCGTGCCTCTCCTGCATGACGACCTGCCCGTCGGGCGTGCATTACATGCACCTCGTCGACCATGCCCGCACCCACATCGCCGACACCTATCGGCGGCCCTGGCACGACCGGCTGCTGCGCATGCTGCTCGCCCGCAGCATTCCGAACCCGCGGCTGTTCCGCCTGGCGAGCGCCGCCGCGACGCTCGGCAAGCCGCTGGCGCCGCTGCTCGCCCGCGCCGGGTTCTCGCGCGTCGCCGCCATGCTGCGGCTCGCGCCGGCGCGCCTGCTGCCGGCACCGGCGCCCTCGGGCCGGGTGTTCCCGGCCGAGGGGACGCGGCGCGGCCGCGTCGGGCTTCTGTCCGGCTGCGTCCAGCGGGTGCTGTCGCCCGACATCAACGCCGCCGCCTTCCGGGTACTGACCCGGCACGGCTTCGACGTCGTGCTGCCGGCCGGCGAAGGCTGCTGCGGCTCGGTCACGCACCACATGGGCGACGAGGATCACGCGCTCGCCGCGGCGCGCGCCAACGTGACGGCGTTCGCGGCGGAGCTGGACGGCGACGGGCTGGACGCGATCGTCTCGACCGCGTCCGGCTGCGGCACCACGATGAAGGACTACGGCTTCATGCTGCGCACCGACCCGGCCTTCGCCGACACGGCGGCGCGGGTCGCGGCCAAGGTGCGCGACGTGTCGGAGGTGCTGCACGGCCTAAGCGACGTGACGCGCGCGCCGGTGCCGGCCCTCACGGTCGCCTACCAGGCGCCGTGCTCGCTGCAGCACGGACAGAAGGTCGTGCGGCAGCCCAAGGAGGTCTTGGCACGGCTCGGCTTCACGGTGCGCGACGTTCCGGAGGGACACCTGTGCTGCGGCTCGGCCGGCACCTACAACATCCTCCAGCCCGAGCTGTCGGACCGCCTGCGCGACCGCAAGATCGGCAACCTCGAGAGCCTCGCGCCGGACGTGATCGCGGCCGGCAATATCGGCTGCATCACGCAGCTCGCGGGCGCCACCGCGATCCCGGTCGTGCACCCGGTCGAGCTCGTCGACTGGGCCACCGGCGGCCCGCGCCCGGCGGCGCTCGCCGGCACCGGTGCGGGCGGCGCATCGCCGCGGACGCGGCCTGCGTGACGATCGCGATCGTCACGCAGCGGGCGAGACATCGCACGAAAGGCGTTGCAAGCGCGGTGTCGTCGTGAAAGATGGAGCGCGCGCTGCCGTCAGCTCACGTCCGACATGACATGAAAAGCGTGCGGCTCGGTTGGCGAATCGGTTGCGCGAGCGCAAGATCGTGACTATCGAGAAGAACGCGCCCGATGCGGTCATCTGCCGACGACGTCGGCTCCTCTCACGGATCGCCGCGGGCTTCGCACTCCCGGTCGCGCACACCGAGCCCTCGCCTCGGTCGGACGATCGGGGTTCAGCGCCGATGGCCATGGAGCATCGCGGAATGGTCGAATCCGGTGTGCCCGACAGGAGCGCCGCGACGTCGTCCGCGTCCCCGCACGGTTCTTCTCGGTGTTCGATGATCCTGGCCAATCCGTCGCCGTAACGTCGAGCCCAGTCGAGATCGGGAGCATCCCACATGGCAAAGACCGCGAAGAAGGCCGCGCCGAAGGCCAAGGCCAAGAAGCCTGCCGCCAAGTCCGCCACCAAGCCCGCCAAGGCCGCCGCGACCAAGAGCGCGACGACCAAGAAGGCCGCCGCCAAGGCGCCGGCCGCCAAGAAGACGGCGGCCAAGAAGACCGCGGCGAAGAAGCCGGTCGCCAAGAAGACCACCGCGAAGGCGCCGGCCGCGAAGAAGGCCGCGGCGAAGAAGCCGGCCGTGAAGAAGACGGCTGCCAAGAAGCCCGCGGCGAAGAAGACCGTTGCCCGCAAGGCCGCCGCGAAGGCGACCGCGCCCAAGAAGGCCGCCTCGAGGAAGACCGCCGTCAGCAAGACGGCCGCGAAGAAGCCGGTCGCCGTCAAGAAGCCCACGGCCAAGAAGGCCCCGGTCAAGAAGCCTGCTGCGAAGCAGCCCGCTGCGAAGGCCGCGGTCCGTAAGCGCGTCGCCGCGCCGGCCCCGGCTCCCGCGCCCGTCGCCGCTCCGGCCGCCGAAGCCCCGGCTCCCGCCGCCGCCGAGCCGGCCGCTGCCAAGCCGACCGCCACGAAATCGGCGCCGAAGCCGCGCCGCATCGTTCGTCGTCCGGCGCCGACGCCGCCGGCCGACATCGCCACGCCGGCCTCGTCCGACGTGAGCGTTCCCCCGCCGTCCGTCGCCGCCGCCGCGGTCGCGGGCGAGATCGATCAACCGAGTCCCTGAACGAGACGAAGGCCGACGAAGAGGTCCCATGGCCAAGGCATCCCGGAATCCGATGAAGAAGAAGACGGGCGCGAAGGGCGCCAAGGCGGCGAAAGGCGCGGCTGCCGCCGAGCCCAAGACGCGCAAGACAGCCGCCAAGATATCCGCCACAAAGGCGGCCACGGCCGGGAGCCGTGCCGGCAAGACCAGCAAGCCGGCAAAGCCGGCAACTGCGACCAAGCCGGCGAAGCCGGTCAAGGCGAGCAAGCCGGCGAAGCGAGCCGTGAAGCCTGCGGCCAAGGTCGCGAAGCCCGCCAAGCCGGCGAAGCCTGCGAAGGCATCGCGGCCGGTGACGTCGGCCAAGACCGCCAAGGCTGCAAAGCCGGCAAAGGCCGCGCGCGCTGCGACGCGCGCGGCGGTGAAGCCCGCCGGCAAGTCGGCCAAGCCGGTGGCTCCGAAGGCTGCCAAGGTCGCCGCCAAGGCGGCTCCGAAGGGGGCCGTGAAGGCCGCGGCGAAGCCGTCTAAGGCGCCGACCGCGTCGGCCAAGCCTGTGACGAAGCCGGCCGCCAAATCGGCCGCCAAGCCCGCCGCCAAACCCGCCACCAAGCCCGCCACCAAGCCCGCGGCGAAGCCCGCCAAGGCGGCCGCGAAGACCCCGGCTGCGAAGAAGCCCGCCGAAGCGCCGGCGGCGATGTCGAGCCTCGACATCGCCCGCGAGCGCGCCGCCGGTCGGGTCAAGCGCGCGGTGCGTCGGGTGGTCGCGACCGTCGCCGATGCGGCGGCGTCGGCGCTCAAGCCCGCGCCAAGGCCCGCCTCGGCGCTGCGTCCGTCCGAGAAGAAGCCGCGGGCCGAGCGGCCGCGGGCGCGCGGCGGCGCCGTTCCGGGCGTCGTCGTGAAGGGCCGCATGGGGCCGCGCTATCCGGAGATTTTGTCGCCGGGCGCGCTCGCCTTCCTGGCCGAGCTGCATCGCCGCTTCGACGGCCGCCGCCGCGAGCTGCTCGCGGCGCGCGCCGAGCGCCAGGCGCGCTTCGACGCCGGCGAGCTGCCCGACTTCCTGCCCGAGACGGCGGAGATCCGCTCGGGTGACTGGAAAGTCGGCCCGATCCCGGCCGACCTGCAGAACCGTCGCGTCGAGATCACGGGTCCGGTCGACCGCAAGATGATCGTCAACGCCCTCAACTCGGGCGCGACGCATTTCATGGCCGACTTCGAGGACGCCAACTCGCCGACCTGGTCGAACTGCATCGAGGGCCAGCTCAACCTGCGCGACCGCTGGGACGGCAAGATCGACTTCACCGACGAGACCTCGGGCAAGCGTTACGCGATCGGCGACAACCCGGCCGTGCTGATCATCCGGCCGCGCGGCTGGCACCTGCTCGAGGAGCACGTCACGGTCGACGGCGAGCCGATGTCGGGTTCGCTGTTCGACTTCGGCCTCTACTTCTTCCACAACGCCAAGGCGCTGCTCGCCAAGGGCTCGGGCCCGTACTTCTACATCCCGAAGCTCGAGTCGCATCTCGAGGCGCGGCTGTGGAACGACGTGTTCCTCCACGCCCAGGAGAAGCTCGGCATCCCGAAGGGCACCATCAAGGCGACGGTGCTGATCGAGACGCTGCCGGCGGGCTTCGAGATGGACGAGATCCTCTACGAGCTGCGCGACCACGCGGCCGGCCTCAACGCCGGGCGCTGGGACTACATCTTCTCCTTCATCAAGAAGCTGGCGAAGCGCCCCGACTACGTGCTGCCGGACCGCGGCCAAGTGGTGATGGGCAAGGCGTTCCTCGGCGCCTACGCGCTCCTGCTGATCAAGACCTGCCACCGCCGCGGCGCCTTCGCGATGGGCGGCATGGCGGCGCAGATCCCGATCAAGGGCGATCCGGCGGCCAACGAGGCGGCCTTCGCCAAGGTGCGGGCCGACAAGGAGCGCGAGGTGAACGACGGCCACGACGGCACCTGGGTTGCCCATCCGGACCTAGTGCCGGTGGCCAAGGAGGTGTTCGACCGGCTGATGCCACAGCCCAACCAGGTCGACCGCCAGCGCGACGACGTCGAGGTCGGCCAGACCGATCTGCTGCGACTCCACGAGGGCAGCAAGACCGAGGAGGGCTTCCGCCTCAACATCCGGGTCGGCGTGCAGTACATCGAGGCGTGGCTGCGCGGCCGCGGCGCGGTGCCGATCTACAACCTGATGGAGGACGCGGCGACGGCCGAGATCTCGCGCGCGCAGATCTGGCAGTGGCTGCAGTACGGCGCCGTGCTGGAGAACGGCGTGACGGTGACGCCGGAGCTCTTCGACAAGGCGCTGGGCGAGGAGATGGAGCGGGTGCGCGGCGAGCTCGGGGCCGAGGCCTACGACGCCGGCCGCTTCCCCGAGGCCATCGAGCTGTTCCGCCGCCTCTCGCTGGCGCCGGAGTTCGAGGACTTCCTCACCGTCCCGGCCTATCAGCTGCTCGCCTGAACCGGGCGACCGGCTGTCGTGATTCAAAGGGCCGCCCCTTTCGGGCGGCCCTTTTTCGATTCGCCGGAACGCGCGTGTCGACACGGTTTCGCCGTTGTCCGGCCCGTGTCCTGATCCGTCATAAACGGCCCGCCTGCCTGATCGGACTAGCAAAATCCTCCCCGAGGACAGGTCGTGCGGCCGCATTGTGGCAGAACGGCAACGCCTGTCATGAACCGTATTAGATTGCCTATTTAAGCGGCAATTGCCGCGCGATTTACCTTGCCGCGCGACCATCCCGTGTGAGTTTATAAATCACGATCTGCTCCCGCCTTGGGGAAGTCGGGGGCAGGGAAAAGTGGGGTTCAGGCGAGCGCAGCAGCCCGGTGCGTCTCGCAAGGGGGATAAGGGGGCTCGACATGAAGAAGATCGCTCTGGCAACGATTGCCGCTCTCGGCCTGACCGGCTCGGCGCTCGCCGCCGACATGCCCGTCAAGGCGCCGAAGATCGTCGCGCCGGTCGTCACCAATCCGTGGGACGTGGCGTTCGGCGCCGGCATCTACTCGAACTACATCTTCCGCGGCATCTCGCAGTCGAACAACGGCCCGTCCGTCAACGCGTATTTCGAGCCGCGCTACAACGTCAACCCGAACCTGCAGCTGTATGCGGGCGTCGCCGGCTGGAGCATCGACTTCTCGAACCGCGCCACCGCCGAGATCGACATCTACGGCGGCATCCGGCCGACCTTCGGCCCGGTCGCGTTCGACTTCGGTATCTGGTATTACTACTATCCGAAGGGCGAGTGCTACAACAGCACGTTCTCGCCGGGCCTGTGCTATCCGAGCCTGCCGGTGAACGGGAACGTCATCAAGGACGACCTGAGCTTCCTCGAGTACTACGCGAAGGCGACCTGGACCGTTAACGACAACGTGGCGATCGGCGGCCAGTTCTACTACGACGACAACTGGCTGAACTTCGGCTTCGACGCCCAGTACGCCGCCGCCACCCTCAAGCTGACGGCGCCGTCGAACTGGCTGCCGACCGGCTTCGGCCTCTACGCCTCGGGCGAGTTCGGGCGCTACTGGCTCGGCACCACCGACGCCTTCTACGGCAACCTCCGCCTGCCCGACTACAACACCTGGAACGTCGGCGTCGGCCTCACCTGGAACGTCTTCACGGTCGATCTGCGCTACTACGACACCGACCTGAGCCAGGGCGAGTGCAACGCGATCACCAGCGACTTCGGCGCCAGCTACAGCCCGAGCAACATCATCCCGGTGCTCAACCCCGGCGGTTATGGCTCGAAGTGGTGCGGTCAGGCCTACGTGATCTCGCTGAAGGCCGACCTGACCTACGGCAGCAATCTGAAGTAAGTCTCTTCCTCCATCGAATGCCTCGGGGCGGCGCTTCGGCGCCGCCCTTTTTTTATCGGGCCTCGGGGCCGTTGGTATGAGGCGGCGTCCGAACGGGCAGGCGGCCGGCGGTTCTCGGGTCTATGGTTCGACGCGCTGCGCCTCGACGAGCCCGTAGAACGCTGCTGCGACGTCGGTCCAGCTCCGGTACTCGAACGACGCGGCGATCCGCTCCTCGTAGGGGCGGCGGGCTTGCGGATCGGTGATCCAGCGGCGCAGCGCCTGGTACCACGCCTCGGGGTCGGACGGATCGAGGCAGGGCGAGAAGTCGCGCACCACCTCGGGCAGCGATCCACCGCTCGAGGCGAGCACGGCCTTGCCAAAGTGGAAGGACTCCAGGATCGGCAGCCCGAACCCTTCGTAGAAGGAGGGATAGCAGCAGAAGGCGGCATGGCGATAAAGCGCCGCCATGGTCGCGTCGTCGAGATTGGCGCAGTGGACGAGCGAGCCGCCGGTCGTGGTGTCGTCGGCCAGCTCGGCCATCAGGTCGTCGACCTGCCAGCCCTCACGGCCGACGAGGAGCAGCTTGAAGCGGTTCGCGGCGACGACGCCGTCCGCCACCAGCCGACGCCAGACGCCATGCAGCATCCGGTGGTTCTTGCGCGGCTCGATGGTGCTGACATAGAGCGCGTACCCGCCCGGCTCGAGCCCGCTCGGCAACGTGCCGCCGCGCGGCTCGGACCAGCGCGAGAAATCGGCGCCGAGCGGCACCACGGTGATCTCCTCCAGAGGGATCCCCTTCGCCCGGCAATGCGCGATGGTGTCCTCGCGCACCTTCTCGGAGTTGACCACGACCAGATCGGCGAGCCCGAACATCGCCTCCATGTAGTCGCGAAACGCCGCATCGCGGGCGTTGTAGAACTGCGGGAACAGGATCGGGATGATGTCGTAGCACTGGCAAACGAGCCGGAACCCGTCCTGCCGCTTGCGCTCGGCGAGGACGCCGATGTCGCCGAAGGCCCAGCCGGCGCCGGCACAGACGAGCACGTCGTCGGGCGTGAAGGCGACCGGTTTCTGCCACACGAGATCGACCGGCACGAAGGGGCGCCGGCGGCCGTCCGGTCCGAACAACAGCTTGCGGTGCCGCTTCGACATCACGCGCTGCTGCAGCCGCTCCAGCCGCGCGGCCTCGGCGGGATCGTCCGTCGTGAGGCGGCGGCGCTCCAGGGTCTGCAGGATCTTGCGGCGAAGCTGCAGGAGCCAGAGCACCGCGGAGCGGGCGCGCGGCGGAACGCGGTCGATCGTGTGACGCTTCGACGGATCGATGAGGCCGAGCAGATCGAGCCTCGCATCGGCTTCGAGGAAGAGCCGCGCATAGGCCGGGCTGACCGTGCGGAACGCGCGGGCGTCGTGGTCGTAGGCGACCGGCCCGAAGCCTGCGACGTGGTCGAGCCCGAAGCGCGCCAGCTCGTGCTCGGCGCGGATGATGCCGACCGGCGGCCCGGACCACCGCAGCGAGGTCGAGAAGTCGAACAGGACACGGCCGTGTCGAGGCGCGTCGGGCGTCATCGCTCGGGCAGGCTCCGCGGCGGAGGAGAGGACGGCGGCGCCTGTCCGGGATCGGACGGGCGGGCGGCGAGACGGTCGCGCATCATGGCGGCAAGGCCTGTCGGCGTGTCGATCAGGGGCCGCCATCCGGCGGCGAGGAGCTTGGCCGGGTCGACGACCAGGGAGCCGCCGATGCGGTCCCACGTCGCGGCGCGCCCGGTCGCGCGCAGCAAACCGGCGATCAGCGGCGGCGAAACCGGAAGCAGCCGCGCCGGCCTTCCGCAGGCGTCGCGGAGAATCGTGATCATCTCGGCGAGCGTGAGGGCCTCGCGGTCGGCGACCACGTAGGTCTCGCCGCGTGTCGCCGGCGCGGCCAGGCAGAAGCCGATCGCCTCGGCGAGGTTGTCGCGGGCGACCAGCGAGCGGCGGTTCTCGAAGCCGCCGAACGGCAGCGGCCAGGGCGACGCGGCGATCCGCATCAGGAGCGCCATGTTGCCCTTCACGCCCGGGCCATAGACGAGCACCGGACGCAGCACCGTGAACGGGCCGCCGGCGTCTCGCACGGCGGCCTCGGCGGCGAGCTTGGCGTGATCGTAGGCCGTGACGGGGCGCGGCGGATCGGTCTCGCGCACGACATGGGCGGCGGCCGAGCCGGCCTGGGCGCCGATCGACGACACGAAGACGAGATGCCGAGCCCGCTCCGCGCAGGCACGGGCCAGCTCCGCCGTGGCGGCGCGGACGACCCGGTCGTAGTCGTCGCCGGCGAGGCCGGTGCGATGCGCGATGCCGGCGAGATGGACGACCGCGTCGACGCCGTCGAGCAGCGGCGACCAGTCGACCGATGCGGCGAGATCGGTGAGACAGACGGGCTCGACCGAAGCGCCGGGCGGCAGGGCGGCGGGATCGCGCGACGCCGCCCGGACGACGCGTCCGGCCCGGACCAGCGCCGGAACGAGCCCGCGGCCGACGAATCCCGACGCCCCGGTGACCAGGATGCGCATCAGCCGGCCACCCGCTCGACCGGGCAGGATGGCGCGGTGTCGGGCCGATCGAGCGGCGCGCCCGAGCGCCGCGCCCTCGTCCACACCTCGGCGCCGAGGCAGAGGCCGACCGGGAACCAGAACGTCATCCAGGGCCAGGCCGGCGGCGTGATCAGGAGCGCGTAGTCGACCTGCCCGAACGTGATCATCGCGACGATCATGCTCAGCGGCACGGCGCTGCCGCCGTGCCGCCGCCATGCGCGGGCCCAGTAGACGCCGGCCGCCATCACGAAGCCCAGGGCCGCAAAGGCCAGGATCCCGCCGCGCAGCAGCGCGTTGAGCAACAGATTGTGCGCCTGGTCCAGCACCATCCCGTTCTGCAGGACGATCCGGAGATCCGCCCGAGCGCCGAAGCCCAGGAACGGGGACCACGACAGCATGTCGAGATAGCTCGACCAGACCTCCGGCCGATCGCTCGCGCCCCGGCTCAGCACCAGCGCCTGCAGCTCCGGATGCACGGCGACCGTCGCGACGAGGGCGACGACCACGGCGAGCGTGATCCACCGCGCCACCGGGCCGGCGACGATCAGGACGACGAGGAGCCCGGCGGCGCCGCCCGCCAGCGCGCTGCGCGACTGCGTCGCTGCGACCCCGAGCAGCAGCCCGGCGGCGACCACCACGGCGACGACGCGCTTCCAGGGGGCGACCTGCCCGACCGCGGCGACCGCGACGCTGCCGACGAGGAAGAGCGCGTAGGTCGCGCTGATGTTGGTCGAGTTCGTGTAGCTCGGGGTGCCGCGGGTGGCGATCAGGCGGACGACCGACAGATCGTGCCAGGTCGGCAGCGTGCTCACGAACACCGCGACGTTGATCACGGCGCTCGTCGCGACGACCGCCGCGCAGGCGAGCACCGCATCCTCGCAGCGCGCGGGGCCTCGCGCGACCAGGAGCCCCGTCGCCGTCACGAAGAGGAGGACGAACAGCGCGTTCCTGAGGAACGCTCCCGTGAACGCGCCGAACGAGGCGCTCGGCGCGAGCTGCAGCGAGGCCATCGGGAACCCGCCGGCCGGCAGCGTTCCGCTCGGATCGAGGACGACGGGCAGCAGGAGCGTCACCGCATAGACGAGGACCGCCCACAGGATCCGGGAAGAGCGGATCGCCTCGCGCCAGTAGGGGCCGCCGATCAGGATCGCCGCGGGCAGGACCAGCGCCAGCCAGGCGTTGCGCGGGGTCGAGTAGCTGTTCGTCAGGAACATCGCGGCAAACAGCGCCGTGAAGCAGGCGATCAGCACGGACGCACCGTGCCGGTCCGCCACGCGGCGGCGGAGCGCATCGGCGTCGGCGAGGAACGGCCGTCCCCGGGCCGCCAGCCGTCCGATCAATGGAGCCACGCCTCCCCTCCCGCCCCGGAGTCACATCGCCGAATGCCGCGACAGGATGGACCTGTCGCTCATACGTTCCCGTACCGGGTGTTCTTGACCATCCGGTAGCCCTTGATCAGCTCGGCGAGGCCGGCGTCGAGCGACACCGCGGGCGCGTAGCCGGTCGCCTCGATCTTGGCGTTGGAGACGATGTAGTTGCGCTGGTCCGGATCCTTGCCGACCGGCGCCTCGAGATAGACGAAGCTCGGGATCAGCGTCTGGATGCGCTGGCACAGCTCGAACTTCGAGATGTTCGCCTCCGACAGACCGACATTGTAAATCTGGCCCTTCATGGCGTCGAAGTTCACGATGCCGTGCAGGAAGGCGCGGGTGACGTCGCGCACATGGATGTAGTTGCGCTTGAAGTGGCTCTCGAACAGCACGACGAAGCGGTCGTGCACGGCCCGGTAGGTGAAGTCGTTGACGAGCAGGTCGATGCGCATGCGCGGCGACATGCCGAACACGGTCGCGAGCCGGAAGCTGATCGCGTTTCCGTGCTGCATCAGCTCCTTCTCGATCGCGACCTTGTCGATCGCGAGGGCGACCGACACGACGGCCGGATAGACCTGATACGACCACGGGACGTCGAAGGCCGCCTGGACGAAGGCGAGGACGAACGAGGCGCCCATGCGGTGCCCGGCGTTCTGATAGAGGCGGACCTGGGTCAGCGCCGGGAGCTGCCCCTAGTCGGACGCCGTCTCCGAGAAGGCGTGGCTCTGCAGCCACTGGCCGTGCATCAGATTCGTGAAGGTGTCGTTGAACGGATCGTAGGTGTCGAACCGCAGGAGCGGCATCAGCACGGTCGAGGACGATCACGGTGACGGCCGCGATCGTCGCGAGATCGACAACGAGCGTGCGGCGATCCCGTTCCCACCATGCGCAGATGAGCACGGCGGCGGCGAGCGGCAGCGCCGTCGTTGCGAGCGTGAACGGCCACAGCCACCCGTGCAGGGTCGCGTAGAAGGTCACGGCGGCGAGGCCGAGCACCGGCGCGAGGGCGAAGCGGCCGATCGCGGCGTGCTGCTCCGGCAGCAGCGCCGCGATGCGTCGCCCGATCACCGTGATCGAGACGACCATGACGAGCGTGACGAGCAGGCAGGCGAGATAGAGCATCAAGAGCGACCGTTCGAGGGATGGCGATCCCGGCCCGCGCCTGCGGGCGCCGGGCCGGCGGGGGCCGCATGCGGACCGTCGATCGGCCGGCACGGGTCCGGGAAGCACGCCGCGGCGGGACGGATCATTGCGCGTTGTCGGCGGCGTCGGCCGCGCGTCTCTGCTCGGCCGGGCGTCGCTCGCCGGACAGGCCGAGGAGCAGGGTCGCGACTGCGGCCGAGCCGGCCGCGAGGGCGGCGACGCTGATGGCGGTCCGGTCGGCCAGCACCGTGACGACGGCGGCGACGGCCAGCGCCGTGTTGGTCGCCAGCACGCGGCCGATCACCTGCGGCACGGACATGCCGGCCGTCACGGCGCGCTGGTAGAAGTGGGTCTTGTGCGCCTCCCACACGCGCTCGCGGCGCGCCAGCCGGCGCATCAGCGTCAGGGTCGCGTCGGCGACATAGTACAGGGGCAGCAGGATGGCGGCCGCGACATGCCCGCGGGCGGCGAGCATGACCAGCAGCCAGCCGATCAGGAGGCCGATCGGCAGGCTGCCGACGTCACCGAGAAACAGCCGCGCGACCGGCTTGTTGAACGGCGCGAAGCCGAGCGTCGCCCCGAGCAGCGCGAGTGCCACCAGGCCGCCGAGCGGCGGCAATGCCCCGACGGCGGCGAGGACCAGGAGGCCGGTCGTGATCGGCACCACGGTCGCGACCGTCATCCAGTCCAACCCGTCCATGAAATTGAACAGGTTGAGGAACCACAGCAGGCCGAAGCCCACCCCGGCGCGCTCCATCCAGGGCGGCACCGCCGGCACGAGGTCGAGATGCTCGGGCAGAATCGCCACCACGGCGCTGACCGTGATCGCCTGGAGCAGCAGGCGGGGGCCCGGCGGGATCGGACGGATGTCGTCGACCAGCCCGACGACCGAGAGGAGCAGCGTCGCTCCCGTCACGACCAGGAGTTGCTCGTCGGTCCAGGGCGCGACGCCGAACCAGGTCGCGGCCCCGACCGTCACCAGAAGGGTGGTCGCGACGACGGCGATCCCACCGCCCTGGGGCGTGGGGATGGTGTGCGACGAGCGCGCATTAGGGCGCGCCAGTGCATAGCGGCGCATCAGCGGGAACAACACCAGGATCAGGCCGGCGGTCAGTGCCGCGGCCCCGAGGACGCCCATGACGCCGACCCCCGGTGCGGTCGAAAGCTGCCAAGGCGGGATCGCCGGTTCCATTAGTCCACTCGATCGAAGGCTCACACGACCGCTGTCGAGACGCCGCAGACGTGCAGGCACGTTCGACCGAGGGAGAACTACCGGTGGGAGGGGGAAATGTCCATCGCCCAGCGACTGTGCGGCCGATCACCTTGTGTTGCAGCAACAGAGCGATATCGGCTAAGATTGGCCAGTTTCGGCCTGGTGAGTAGGTGACAAAAATGCGAGAATCGCCTTTGTCCGCTTTGGCTATGTTGGCGCACCGGACACTTCGCATTGCGAGGCGCTGGCCCAACCAGCATCGCTGAATTCAAGGCTGACGACCTCACCAACGACATGCCGGAGGAACTACGCGGGTCGGCGCTAGCGGTCACGGATGACGTCCCCCAACTGGCGGTCTCAACCCTCGCAACATTACCATACAGCCCGATCAGCCGTGCAAATGAGCCCGACCTCGGCGGTGCTCGCAGCTTCTGAGTCAAGCGTTAGCTCGGATCGTTGCTGCGTCGGGTAAATCGGTCGTATAAAGCAAGCGATCCAGAAACCCACTGAGTCTGCTTGGACTCACATAGTTGGGCCCGATCAAGCCCGAGCGCGAGAGATCGATGAGAGATATTGCTGTGGTTTGTGGAGCAGGCGGCTTCATAGGGAATTATTTGGTTAATCGCCTCAAATCAGATGGTTATTGGGTAAGGGGAGTTGATGTAAGGTTTCCAGCTCACGGAGAGACGGCTGCCGACGACTACTTATTGCTTGACTTGCAGGACCCAATCGATTGCGCGCGAGCGCTACGAATCGGCAACTACTCGCCAAAAGAAGTTTATCAGCTTGCAGGGAAAATGGGTGGGATAGAGTTCATTGAATCCGAAGAATATTCTGTTTTAACCACTAATGCTCTCATCAATTTAAATATGATCAGCGCCGCAGCGACAGCGCATGTTTCTCGTTACTTCTTTCCATCTTCTGTCGCCGTGTACCGTGATATGTCAAGGATGGAGCCAGAGCTTCGGGAAGATAGCGCCTATCCGGCGATGCCGGACAATGATTTTGGTTGGGAAAAACTATTTTCTGAGCGCGTCGTGTCGGCTTTCCAGAAACGATTCGGCGCCAACACGCGCATCGGCAGGTTTCAGAACTGCTATGGTCCGGGAAATGAGTGGAAAGGTGGTCGCGAGAACTCACTTGCCGCACTCTGTCGGAAAATCGCTCTCGCCAACGACGGCGACACGATCAACGTGTTCGGAAACGGAACTGCAGTGCGTAATTTTGTTTTTGTGGAAGATGCCGTAGATGCAATAATAGCTATCATGAGATCGGATGTAGGCGCGCCAGTAAACATTGGAACCTGCGAATACATTACAATTAATGAACTAGTACAGGTCATTGCGAAAATTGCAGGAAAGACGATTAAGCCGCGTTTTACAGGAGGGCCAACCGGTGTCCAGTATCGCCGCTTCAGCTCCGAACAAATCGAGGCGCTGGGATGGAAAGCGAAAACATCGCTGCAGGAGGGGATTCGATTGACTTATGATTGGATACGCTTAGAGGCCTTGGAAGAGGCGCGGCGTCAAATAAGCGACATTTAGTTGATCTTTGAGAAGAATCCTGCGAGCGAGTTCGGAAATGTATTGAATTAAGTTTTGCTTAAGGCGGTGGTTTGACGTCGCGTTCGTCTCGCTAAAAACATAAAACCCTTTGGCTTATTCGGTCGGGAAGGTGATCGACGCTTTGGGCTGGAACGATGGTCAACACAGGTTTGGGTTTTGGTTTGCGGCGAAGTGGATGAAGAGGATCTCGACAAGATCGTGCTGCGCGTTGCTGGCCTGCGGGTCCGGAACTTGCGCGGCAATTGCTCACGGGTTAATCGCTGCAGGCGCGTCTGGAGACGATCTTTGACAGGATGTGCGGGTGCTGATTCAAGGATTGGATGACTCGCGAGGCTCTTGAGTCGCTCGACAAGGACGCGCTGATCCAGCTGGTTCTGGGGGCAAGCCGAGACGATCGCCCTGGTGACCCGGCATGTAGACCCGACCACGAGCAAGGGTCGGGCCGCTCGCACCCCGGGGCGCACCGGCCCTTTATCCGAACCCGACCCGCCGGCGCGACATTCTGGCGGAGCGCTGCGGGACCGATGTGTCGGGCGTGCTGTAGAACGCGTTCCACGCCTATGACCACATCGAGCTTCCGAAGTTCGCGCCGGACGTCACCCGCGTCACGCTTCATCGCGGCCTGTGTCCGTGCTGCCGCCGGCCGTTCCGCGCCGAGGCGTCGACCGACATGCCGCCGGCTCGCCGGTCGGGCCGAACCTGCGGGCCTTCCAGATCTATCGTAGCCGGCGTGAGCGGCCCACCTCGTCGCAGGCGTCTGGGGCATCGTAGACGGTCGTGTCGGCAGGACCGATGCGAGGTGTCGCGATGGATAATGACAGGCATCAAGACAGTCACGAAGGCGAGCGCTACCGGCGGGTCGAGGTGATCACGGGGCGGCGGCGCCGGCGGACATGGTCGTCGGCTGTGACCGGGCGTTGAATCCTCCCGATTTGTGGGCGTCGAATTTTCCCCAGTTTCGTCGTTCCGCCCGGCCTCCCGGGGCATGCCCCGGGAGGCCGGGTGGCGCGGTTGTCGCCGATGCTGGTCCCCTTGGCGGGAGGGACCGGCACGGTGGTCACACTCGGGGAACTCATGATGATTGTGGACCTTCACCGGCAGGGCCTGACGGTCACTGCCATCGCCCGCCAGCTCGGCCTCGACCGCAAGACGGTCCGCCGCTATATCGCCCGCGGCCTGGAGCCGCCCGCCTACGGGCCGCGGCAGCGGCAGGCCCGCAGCACCGATCCGTTCCTGGCGTACCTGCGGGAGCGCCTGGCGGCCTTTCCGGCGCTGACCGCCGTCCGGCTGTGGCGGGAGCTGCGTGAACGGGGATTCGCCGGCAGCTACACGGCCGTGAGGCGGGCGATTCGGGACCTGCGGCCGGCGCCGCTGAAGCCGTTCGAGGTCCGCTTCGAGACGCCGCCCGGCGAGCAGGGCCAGGTCGACCTGGCACGCTTCGAGGTGACCTTCACGGACGAGCCCGGCATCACCCGCATCGTCTGGCTGTTCTCGCTGGAGCTCGGCTTCTCGCGACTGATCTGGGCGCGGTTCGTGATCCACCAGGACCTGCAGACCGTGCTGCGCTGTCACATGGCGGCGCTCGCAGCAATCGGCGGGGGGCCGCGCGAGATCCTCTACGATCGTATGAAGACCGCGGTGACCGGCGAGGATCCCGACGGCCTGGTGGTCTACAACCGCGGTCTTCTCGATCTCCCCCGCCACTACGGCTTCCAGCCACGCGCCTGCCGGCCGTATCGACCAGACCAAGGGCAAGGTCGAGCGGCCGTTCCGCTACATCCGCGAGGACTTCTTCCTCGCCGGCTCGTTCCGCAATCTCGACGATCTCAACGCGCAGCTTCGGCAGTGGCTCGACGGCGTCGCGAACGCAAGCCTGTACGCCACCACCCAGCGCGTCGTCATCGAGGCCTTCGCCGAGAAGCGGCTCGTCGATCCGCCGCGTCAGGGCGAGATCGTTGTCGTCGGCCGGCCGCTCGGGCCGATAGACGCTCGACCGCGCCACCCCGAGCAGGGCGCATTGCCGCCGGATCGACAGCGTCTCGTCGCCGCGATCGACCATCTCTCGCCGGTCCGCCGCGCTCGTCTGCCGGACCTCCTGGCTAAAAAATCCCGCTCCACCGTCAACTGGCCGTTTTTCGCGTAGAGGTCGTCGACCGCCTTCTGCGCGACCTTCTCGGCGTCCACACCCACGCTCGGGTCGAACGCCCGCGCCGCGTTGTCCAGAAGCTGCTCCTTCCAGGCTTAAACCTGGTTGGGATGGACCTCGTAGCGCTGCGCCAGGCCGGCCACCGTTGCCTGCTCGCGGATCGCCTCCAGCGCAAACTTCGCTTTCGGCCCCTGCGTCGATCTTCCGTCTCGTTCTCTTCGTCATGGCCTGCTCCGGTTACCTAACGGGGCGGCAGACTTCCAACTTTCGCCCTGGTCCGAATTCCCGGGTCCATTTCACTCGGGCTGCGCTACGTGTTCAGTCCCGGAGAGTCGTGGCGTATTCTTGACCCGAGAAGGGGAGGATTCGCTATGGCAGACGTTCTTCACGGGAGCGCCCGCACAACGCCGCGAGTTCGAGCCGAGCTCCAAGCGTCGCAAGAGAAGACCAGCTCCCTCGCCCGACAATACGGCCTCAGCCGCACGACGGTGGCGGAATGGCGGGTGAGAACCACGACCTCGGACGCCGGATGGGGCCTCGCAATCCCTGTCAAGCGACATCCGGAA
>NZ_JBEOMB010000002.1:0-172597 GCF_046000175.1 Rhodoplanes sp. SY1 | reverse complement strand
GCCGCCTCGATCGTCGCGTTGAGCGCCAGGAGGTTGGTCTGCTCGGCGATCGCCGTGATCAGCTTCACGACGTCGCCGATCCGGTTCGCGGCCTGCGACAGCTCGCCGACCCGCGCATCCGTCTTCTCCGCCTGCCGGACCGCGTTATCCGATATGCGGCTCGAGGTCTGTACCTGCCGGCTGATCTCGCCGATCGACGACGTCATTTCGTTGGTCGCCGCCGCCACGGCCTGCACGTTCGTCGACGCTTCCTCGGAGGCCGAGCTGACCGTGGAGGACAGGCCCTGTGTCATGTCCGCCGTGCGGGTCAGTGTCGTGGCGGTCGCTTCCAGCTCGTTCGCCGAGGACGAGACGGTGGCGATGATGCCGCCGACCGCGGCCTCGAACTGGTCGGCCAAGCGGTGCATATCCGCGCGACGCTGTGCTGCCGCTCGCGCCTCGGCATCTTTCTGCTCGGCTTCCAGCCGCTTGTTCTCGATGGCGCTCGCCTTGAAGACGGCAACGGCACCGGCCATGTCGCCGATCTCGTCGCGCCGGCCGATCCCGGGGACCTCGACGTCGAGCTTCCCGGAAGAGAGTTCCTTCATGGTGGCCGTCATGTTCTGCAGCGGCTTGGTGATCCGCCGGGCGACGACGGCCGACACGGCGAGCGTGACCAAGAGGACGACGAAGCCGACGAGGAGCAATTCCCGGGTCGCACTCGCGATCTGGCGATCGAGATCGTCGATGTAGACGCCGGTGACGATCGCCCAGCCCCATGGCGAGAAGCCGATCGCGTAGCTGAGCTTGGGCTGCGGCTCGGCGACGCCCGGCTTGGCCCAAACGTAATCGACGAAGCCGCTGCCGTTCTTGCGGACGGCGTCGACGATCTCCCCGACGAGGCGCTTCCCGTTCGGGTCGCGCGAGTCCGACATGTCCTTGCCGACGAGGTTGGCCGAGACGCCGTGCGCGAGAATGCGCGCCTGCAGGTCGGTCACGAAGAAATATTCGTTGCCGTCGTAGCGCAGCGCCGCGATGCGTCGGAGCGCGGTCGCCTTCGCATCATCGGCCGGCACAGCGCCCCGTTCGGCGGCCGCGTGCTCGTCCCTGGCGATCGACAGTGCGAGTTCCGCGAGGTGCTGGAGTTCGATGCGTTTCTGATCCGTCAGGCCGGAGGCCAGCTCCCGGACACCCAGTGCGGCGCTGCCGACGAGCCCCAGAAATCCGAGGCCGACCAGGGCGAAGATTTTGACACCGATGGTGAGCCGTAAATTCCGAAGCATGGTGTTCTCCTACCAATTTTCGCATTCCGAGAGTTCTCCCCCGAATGGGTTAATTGGGAATAAATTACCTCAATCGATGATTTACGTACGTAATAACGTATAACCAAGTTAAACCAACCGGAAAGAGCTATAGTCGCGGGTTGCGGCTCTGACCGGTGCGGAACCGGGCTCCATGTCTGATCACGTCCGCCGGCAGATCCGCGAAGCCTTCGTCGCTTTGGTGACCGGCCTGCCGACCACCGGTCCGCGGGTCCATTCCGGTCGCGTGCGGCCGCTCGGCTCCGGCCACGAGCCGTGCCTCCTGGTCTACGCCACCGACGAGTCCGCCGAGCGTGCGACCATCGGCCGGAATCCGCTGCTCGCCCGCACCCTCCTGGTCGCAGTCGAAGGTCGGGTGTCGGTGGCGTCTGCCCAGGCCGCCGAGGATCTGCTCGACACCATCGCGGCCGAGATCGAGGCGCGGGTCGCCGGATCGTCGCCGCGGCTCGGCGGGCTCGCGAGCGACCTCGTGCTCGCCGCCACCCGCATCCTCGTCACGGCCGAGGGCCACCGCCACGACGGCGAGATCCGGCTCCTGTTCCGCGTCTCCTACCGCACCCGCGCCGAAGCCCCGACCGTCGCCGAATAGCCGCCGCCGTCACCGGAATGCGCGCAGCGCCGTCCGGGGCCGCCGCCGCGTCACCCGAACGACGTCGCGGGTCGCTCCGCGTCCCGGCGCAAAATTCCGATCCACGTCCGAGGAGAGTCCGATGTCCTACCAGTCGCAATCGAACGCCTGGGTGGCCTTCAAGGCGCAGTCGGCGTTCGGCGCCGCCGCCTCCGCCGCCGGCGCGACGCTCCTGCGCACCACCGGCGGGCCGGGCGGACGGCTGACCAAGGCGACGTCGCCCTCGAACGAGGTGCGGCCGGACGGGATGCGCACCCGCGGCCGCCACGGCGGCAAGCGCACCAGCGGCTCCTACGCCTGCGAATGGTCGCTCGGCCTCGCCGATCCGGTGCTCGAGGCGGTGATGCGCGGCACCTGGAGCGCCGCCGATCTCACCCTCGACCAGGGTGACTTCACCTCGCTCACGACCGAGGCGGACGGGATCGTGCTGGCGAGCGGATCGCCGATCGGGCTCGGGCTGCGCGCCGGTGAGGTGGTCCGGCTCGTCGATCATGCGACGCCGGCGAACAACGGCCGCAACCTCCGCATCGCCGCCCTGTCGGCGAGCAAGATCACCACGGCCGAGACCCTGGTGGCGAACGCAACCCCGGACACCGCCTGCGCGATCGTCCGTCCCGGCCGGGTGCTGATCAATCCGCCGGAGCCGCTCAAGCGCTGGTTCACGATCGAGGAGCACGAGCGCGACATCGACGGCTCCGAGGTGTTCGAGGACTGTCTCTGGGGCTCGGTCCAGATCCAGATGCAGCCGAACGGCCAGCTGGTCTTCGCCCCGTCCTGGACCGGCACCGGCGCCTTCCGGGCGCTGACCGGCGGCGCCGCGCCGCATTTCACCGACCCGGTCCGCCCGGGCGGCGCGCCGATGGCGGTCGCCGACGCCACCGTCCGGGTCGGCACCACCGACGTGGTCGACCTCACGGCGTTCGAGATCACCCTCGACACCGCGCCCGGCGTCACCGACGTGATCGCCTCGAAGCTCTCGCCCGACGTCTTCCCCGGCCAGCTCGCCGTCACCATGAGCCTCACGGCGTTGCGCAAGGATCTTCAATACCTGCTCGATTTCGACGCGGAGACGCCATACGCGCTGCACGTCCTCGCGGTCGACGAGACGGCCGAACCGAAAGGCTTTCTGTCGCTGCTCGTCCCGAACTTCACCCTCGGCGAGGTGCAGAAGTCGGCCCTGTCGCGCGAGGGCGGCGCGCGGACCCAGACCATCCAGGTGCCGGCCGACCTGGTCGGCGTCGATACCCGGGGCGGCGCCTGGGATCACACCATGGTGAAGCTGCAGGTGAGCAATCCGGTATGAGGCTCCCGCCCGAGGCGCCGCAAAGACCGGACCGTTCGAGGTAGTCTTCGGTCGGTTCCGCGGGACGCGTCCGTCGGGCGCCGCCTGCAACGGCCGATGGTTCGGCCGCTCCCGGCCGCCCCGGAGGTGATCACGGATGGCTGACAGCTCGCCCGACCTCAAGGCGTTCCTGCTCGCGACCCCGTTCTTCGGGGGCCTTTCCGAGACCGGTCTCGACCGCCTGATCGCGATGCTGATCGAGCGGCGCGCCGACCGCGGCACCGCGGTCGTGAGAGAAGGCGAGCCCGGCCGTTCGCTGTTCGTCGTCGCCGCCGGAACGCTCACGGTCTCGAAGATCGGGGAGACGGGGGAGGCGATTCCCGTGGCCCGGCTCGGTCCCGGTGATTTCTTCGGCGAGATGACGCTGATCGAGATGCAGAATCGATCGGCGACGGTCGCCGCCGAAGAACCGACCGTGCTGTACGAGCTGACCGCCGCGAGCCTCTACACCTGCTACAAATCGGATCTCTCGGCCTATGTGATCGTGTTGCAGAACATCAATCGCGAGCTGTGCCGCCGCCTCCGCCGTGCCGACGAGCGGATCGCCACCCTCGCCAGCGGTCGCGACGACCGCGGAAGCGGTTCGCGGGCTCGGTGACGGAGCGCGGAGCGGGACGGCTGCGACGAGACTTCGATCGGCGAATTCGGTCGTCCTCGGCCGCGGTTCTCGATGACCATCCCCACCATGGGCTCCGCACCGGGCGGTTTCGATCGACGGGCTTCGATCTCTCAACAGGAGCGCATCATGATCAAAAACTGGGGCGGCCTCGCCGCCAACGTCACGATTCCGTGCCGCATGACCATCCGGCATCCGGCGACCGGGCAGCCGATCGTCGATGCGGCCGGGCGGCAGGCGCATGTCGATCTGCTCTCGCAGGACTCCGGCCCCGGGCGGCAGCTGTTCAAGGATCGGACCGCGGCCGAGATCGATCGCCTCGCGCGCGGCGAGAAGACCGCCGCCGGTCCGGATCCGATCGACGACCAGGTCGAGACGCTCGCGGTGCTGACCACCGGCTGGCACCTGGTCGATCCGGTCACCCGCGAGCCGATCGACTATGCGTTCGACGGGCCGGCCTCGGCCCGCGCGCTGTTCGCCGCGCCGGAGCTCGCCTGGCTGCGCCGTCAGGCCTGGTCGCACGTGGTCGACGAGCGAAATTTTATGCCGGCCTCACCGGCGAGCTGATCGCCTGGGCGAGGCACCAGTTCGAGCTGGCGCGCGCCGACGCCTCCGGCGCGACCGAGCGGGAGCACCTCGAAGGCTTGCTGAGGCGGGCCCGCACGGAGGAGAGGCAGCGTGCGCTCGCGGTCGAGCTCGCAGGCCCACCGTTCCCGCAACCACTGCGACACCTGTGGTCGCTGTTCTCCGAGATCGCCGAGGGCCTCGACGCCGGCGGCTTCGGTCCGGCCACCGTCACCTGGCAGAGCCTCGACGCCTGGTCGCGCCTGACCGGCGTGACCCTGGACCCCCGCGAGGCCGTGGCGCTGGTGCGGCTCGGCGCTGTCCGAGCCGAGGTGATGGATCGGTCGAAGGGCTGACGGAGGGCGGTCCATGGGCATCCGGTCCGACATCGATCCGCTCGAAGACGCGGACATCGAGAGCCTGGTCGCGGCGGACGCGCTGCTCGCCGAGGCGCTCGGAAAATTCGCGGGATCCGAGTTCGCCAAGGCGAACCGGACGAACCACGACGTCGTCGGCGATTGGGTGCCCTACAAGGTCATGGTCGATGGCCGGACCGTCCACGAGGGGCGCGGCGAGATCTTCCCCGAGCACCAGGTCGCGGCCTATATCCCGCGCGCGAGGACGCGCAGCGAGCGCCGGCGCGAGGCCGTCCGCCGGCTGCAGACGATCGTCGTCGAGTGAGTGTTCGCCTGGACCCGCAAGCGGCTGCTGCGACGCGCGATCGAGGGCTTGCTGGCGGCTCGGAAGACCTATTACGACGTTCAGGACGTCGGCAAGCTCGTCGATGTCATCCTGTCCTCGCCGGAGCTCGCCGACCTCGGAACCTATCTCGTCGAGCGCTGGATCACCGGCCGGACCCGCTGGTTCCGCGGCATCGAGGATGCCCGGACCATCTGGCGCGTCGTCAGCCTCTACCGGCGCGTCCGCGGCGCGGCGCGGGGCGGCGACGACGTCGATCCCGAGCGGGCCGACCTGTTGCGCTGGATCGCCGCCGAGCTGATCGCCCAGAGCCCGGTCGTGACCGGCGACTATCGTGGCGGCCACACCCTCTACGTCGATGGCAGACGCGTCGCCAGCGCCGAGGAGATCGACGCCGGTGCGGCGATCCCGGACGGCAAGGTCTATGCGTTCGTCGCCGGCGTGCCCTATGCCCGACGCCTCGAGGTCGGCACCGCCCGGACCGGGCGACGGAAGGGACAGCCGTTCGTGCGGCAGGGGCCGCCGCACATCTACGAGCGCGTCGCGGCGGCGGCCCAGGGCCATGCCGGCGCCGATGGGATCATCCGGTTCGACTACACCGACGTCGAGGACGGCCGGACGGCGCCGCGCTCCGGCTCGCGGTATCAGCTCCTGTTCCCCACCATCGTCGTGACGTTCCGCTGAGAGCGTTCCATGCCGATCGACGACGTCATCAAGCGCCTCACCGTCGTGCACACCACGCCGGGCGCCGAGACTGCGGCGCGCCGGATCCGCGACGTCGGCAGCGCGATGCGCGAGGCCGCGACGTCGTCGGTGACGCTCGAACGCGCGGCGGCACCGACCGATGCCGCCGTGTCGTCGATCGCGCAGCGCGTCACGGCCGCACAGCAGGCGTTGACCGGTCTGCGATCGCGTTATGCCGACAACGCCAGGGTCTATCAGCAGTACAATCAGATGCTGGCCGAGCAGGGCCGGCAGGAAAAGATGCTGACCGACCTGCAGATCGCGCGGCGCGCCGCGACCGCGACGGCGCGCTCGACGATCGCGGAGTCGGGCCTGCTCGGACCGGCGGCCGGCCTGGCCGGCGGCATCGCCGGCTTCGTCGCAACGGCCGCCGCCATCGGGATCGTCACCCGGACCGCAGGCGAAGCGGTCGCCGCCTATCGAAAGCTCGAAGACCAGACCGTCGTGCTCAACAACGTCATCGCCATGACGGGCGGCGCCGCGGGCAAGACGACGGCCGACGTGCTGCGGCTCGCCGACTCGATCGGCAACATCGCCGAGAGCCGGCAGGCGGCGCAGGCGCTGCTCGCGTTCCGTACCATCGCCGGCGCCACCTTCGACGCGGCGCTGCGGGCGGCGAACGACCTCAGCGCATCCGGCTTCGGCGACGTCACGACCGCCGCGAAGGCCATGGGCCAGGCGCTCGCCGATCCGGTGCAGGGGCTCGGCGCCCTCGAAGCGGCCGGGCTGCGGTTCTCCCGCACCCAGAAGGTCGTCTGGCAGGACATGGTCGAGACCGGCCGGTCGGCCGAGGTGCAGCGCCAGATCCTCGCGCGCGTCGCCGAGCAGGTCGGCGGCGCCGGCGCGGCGCGGTCGGGATCGCTGTCGGGTGCCTGGACGAACCTGTCCGACGCCATGCAGCGCGGCAGCGAGTGGTGGGGGCAGTCGATCGCGCAAGGGCTGCGACTGGCCGAGGTGCTCAACGGCGTCGCGTCCGCGATGGACCGGGTGAACAAGGCCCTGCCGAGCGACGAGCGCAGCGTCGACGACATCAAGGCCGAGCGGCAGTTTCAGAAATACGCGCTACGCCTGCAGGGGCGGACGCCGGGCGCCGTCTTCGGCAATGCGTTCGAGAGCGTGCCGGTGACCCGGCTCGGTCCGGCCCAGGACGTCTATTCGGCCGTCGGCCCGTTGCGCGAGCAATACGCCGACCAGAAGGACCGCATCGACGCGGTCGTCCAGGCGCTCGACCGAGAGGCGGAGGCGCTGCGCAAGACGGCGATCGAGCGAAAAATCGACGAGGAGCTGCGCAAGGCCCAGATCTCGGCGACCGATGCCGAGGCCGGCGCGATCTCCGAGCGGGTGAAGCGGAACGACGCCCTGCGCGAGGCGAACGAGAAGCGAGCCGAGGCGGAGCGCAAGGCGGCGGCCGAGGCGGAACGGGCGCGGGAGCTTTCGGCGCGGCGGAATCTGGAGGCCCGGCAGTCGCTGGAGACGGCGCAGCTCGAGATCGATCTGGTCGACCGATCGATCGCGCAGCAGACCGAGCTGCGCGCCAACCTGCAAGCCCGTCACCAGCTGGAGCAGGACGCGGCCCGGACCCGCACGGCCTTCGATCAGGCGGAGTACGAGCGGATCAAGGAGATCAACGCCGAGCTCGGCCGGCGCGCCCAGCTGCGGGCGGTCGCGAACCTGCGCAGCGAAATCCAGTTCGACTCCGACACGGCCTTCATGTCCTCGTCGGATCAGCAGATCGCCGCGCGGCTGCGCCAGGTCTACGGCGGCGAGTGGCGGTCGCACATGAACGACGCGATCGCCGATCAGATGCGGTTCAACGAGGTGATGCGGCAGACGTCGAGTCTCCTGGAGAGCAACATCGCGTCGGGCCTCGCCGACGTCGTGATGGGGACCAAGAGCTTCAAGGAGGCCTTCGTCGACACCTCGAAGGTCGTGCTGCGCGCCGTCGAGGAAATGGCGATCAAGATGTACATCCTCCGGCCGCTGATGTCGGGGTTGAGCGGCGTCCTCGGAGGCGGAGGCGGGGGATTCGACCTGACGACCATCGGCAGCCTGTTCGGCGCGGCACGCGGCGCGGCCTTCGAGAACGGCCGCGTCGTTCCCTTCGCGGCCGGCGGGGTGATCGACCGGCCGATCCTGTTCCCGATGGCGCGCGGCACGGGGCTCGCCGGCGAGGCCGGGCCGGAGGCCGTGATGCCGCTGCGGCGGGGACCGGACGGCCGGCTCGGCGTCGCCGCAGCGGGCGGGGCAGGGCCGTCCCGTACCATCACGGTGCACGCGCCCGTCACCGTGATCGCGCCGGAGCCGCAAAAGTTCAACCAGTCGCGCGGGCAGGTGTCCCGCACGATCGGGCGGGCCTGGAAGCAGGCGCAGCGGTACAGCTGACATGCCGGCCTTCGACGAGGTGCAGTTCCCGACCGGCATCTCCTACGGGGTCACCGGCGGCCCACGTCGGCGCACCGAGATCGCGACGCTCGCCTCCGGGGCCGAGGAGCGCAACGTCCTGTGGGCGGACTCGCGGCGCGAGTACAACGCCGGCTACGGCATCCGCTCGCACGACGATCTTCATGCCGTGCTGGCGTTCTTCGAGGCGCGGCTCGGACAGGCGCGGGCGTTCCGGTTTCGCGACTGGGCCGACTACAAGAGCGGCCCGCCGCTGCAGGCGCATGCGCCGACCGACCAGGTGCTCGGCACCGGGACCGGCGCGCAATCGGTGTTCCAGCTCGTCAAGGTCTATGCGTCCGGGCCGCAGTCCTGGACCCGGGTCGTCAAGAAGCCGGTCGCCGGCACGGTGCGCCTCGCGGTCGGCGGCGCCGAGAAGGTTTTGGGCTCCGACTTCACCGTCGACACCACCACCGGCGTGGTGACGTTCCTGCCCGGGCGGGTCCCGGGCGCCGGTGCCGCCGTCACGGCGGGTTTCCAGTTCGACGTGCCGGTGCGGTTCGCCACCGACTTCCTCTCGGTGAACCTGTCGCAGTTCGAGGCCGGCGAGATCCCGGATATTCCCCTCATCGAGGTGCGGATCTGATGCGCGATCTTTCCGCGACCATGGCGGCGAACCTCGCCAGCGGCGTCACCACCTTCTGCCGGTGCTGGCTGTTGCAGCGTGCCGACGGCGCGAAGCTCGGCTTCACCGATCACGACCGCGACCTCGTGTTCGGCGGCGTCACCTACGAGGCGCTCGCCGGCATGACGGCGTCGGCGCTTCATCAGACCAACGCGCTCGACATCGACACAATGGACGTCGCCGGCGCTCTGCAGTCGAGCCACCTCAACGAGGCGGACCTCGCCGGCGGGCTCTACGACAACGCCGCCCTGATGCTGTGGCTGGTCGACTGGAGCAACCCCGCCGATCGCGACATCCTGTTCGCCGGCTCGATCGGCGAGGTCTCGCGCGGCCGCACCAGCTTCAAGGCCGAGATGCGCGGCCTCTCGCACGCCCTCAATCAGGAGCGGGGCCGGCTCTATCAGCGGGGCTGCGATGCCGATCTCGGCGACGGCCGCTGCCGGATCGACCTCGCGTCCGGGACCTGGCGCGGCACCGGCACGGTGACCGGGGCGAGCGCGAACCACGCCTTCTCCGCCTCGGGCCTCGCCGGCTATGCGGACGGCTGGTTCACGGGCGGCAAGGTGACGTGGTCGTCGGGGGCGAACGCCGGCGCCGTCATGGAGGTGAAGACGCACGCGGCCGCCGGCGCCGTGGTGGCGTTCGACCTGTGGGAGTCGATGGCTTTCGACATCGCGGTCGGCGACACGTTTTCGGTGACGGCCGGGTGCGACAAGAGCCTCGCCACCTGCCGCGACCGCTTCGGCAACGTGCCGAATTTTCGCGGCTTCCCCTTCATCCCCGGCAACGACGCCATCACGGCCTACGCCAACACGGGAGACCGCAATGACGGACAGTCCCGCGGTTGACCGCGCCCGCATCGTCGCCGAGGCGCGGGCCTGGATCGGCACGCCGTACCGGCACCAGGCGTCGCTGCGCGGGGCAGGGTGCGACTGCCTCGGCCTGGTGCGCGGCATCTGGCGCGCGCTCTACGGTACCGAGCCGGAGGCGCCGCATCCCTACACGCACGACTGGGCCGAGGAGACCGGCGAGGAGACGCTTCGGGACGCCGCCCGGCGGCACATGCCGGAGCTCGACGCCGAGCCGCTCCGGCGTGGCGGCGACCTGCCGCTCGGATGCCTGATCCTGATCCGGATGAGGGACCGCGGTCCGGCGAAGCACGCCGCGATCGCGAGCGGCCCGCATACGATCGTGCATGCCTACTCGGGCCACGCGGTCGCGGAGAACGAGTTGCCCGAAGCCTGGGCACGGCGGATCGCTTTCGCGTTCGACTTTCCGGCACCGGCAGGCTGACCGCCGGCGGTCTCTATCTGACGCTCCATACCAGTCTTAACGGTCACGGAGAAGGATTAGAATAGTTCGGAGCTTCTCGAGATAAATCATGCAGTGAAGGAATTAGGATGCCATGAAGTACGCGACTTTTGATCCGATCTGCAGGCATTCCAATAATCAAATTTATCGCATGCGCGGACTGGTCGGCAAATGAAAGTAATTTACGGAGCTGATCATTGATCAAAGGAAGAAGCGGCTCGCGAGTAATCCATCCGTGCTGCCCATACAGCCATAAATAAAACTGGCGTCCATCTGAGGCGATGTTCGCGTTAGCTCCGCGATGTGCCAAGGCGTCTCTAAAGCTTCGCAGCTTCCAGAACCAATCAAAATCGGATGTCAGAACTTTTGTCACGGCCGGTCTAAGTCGAGTCTCATTTTTTTGAGACCAACTCAATAGATCTCGAAGTCCATTCTTGGGAACTTGCCCCGGCTTTTCCGATGCATATTCAGCTAACGCGGATGCTATCACATCACATGCGGTTCTTACGGTGTACATGAACGCTTCGGTCATTGCAGAGACAGCGACAACACTGCGTGCGTCCTGAATTCGGGATTGGTCCAGCCAGTTTAGGATTTCGTGGGTAAAAGTTGCCAGATTGACTATGTCATGACCAAAAGCGTCGGATGCAGCCGACAGGACCGTATAGTGTGAGGTCAGGCGAGGATCGATGGACTCCCAGTGGTCCCAGTAATCAAACATGCCCGAATAGAGATCATTCTCGGTCAGATCCCAGTCGGACCACTCGATGATGCTACCTAACGCCTTGAGTTTCAAAGTTACCTCCTTCGCTCTAGGTCAGATGGTGGCTTGAGCCTTTGTACCACCTGCACTGGCTGATGCGATTTGTCAGCAGAGCGTTGCTTCAGGTTACTTGCGGTCCCATCGGGGGCTGCGAATAGCGTGTCGCTCGTAACCGAGCGCAAGATTTGATTCACAGAAATGGCCTCGCTCGTCCTCGGCGCGGTCGGGAGCGCGGTCGGCGGTCCCGTCGGCGGGCATGATCGGTGCTGTCGTCGGGCCTGATCGACCGCGCCGTCGCCGGCAGCCTCCAGAACACTGCGAGCCCGGTCGTCTCCACTCAGGAGGGGCCGCGGCTGCAGAGCCTCGCGACCGCCCGCCGGCAACCATCGCCGTCGACTTTGCCAAGCCTTGTCTCGTAAGCGCCGGACACGCCCTGTACGAGCGATAGAGCGCCGAATTCTGCCGCCGCCTCGATCTCCCGTTCGATGGATGAGTGTCCGGCGCTCGGCTGCGCGTACTGCGCCGGTGCGCCGCGGGCAATTCGTTAATGGATTGTTACCCGCTGGATACACCCGGCAGGAATTGATTCTGGCTTTGTGGGTTTACGTATTTGCGGCTGCGGCCATCGACAGCAAGCTGGGGTTGAATCTGCTGCCGGGGTCGGGGGCGAGGCGGGAACGCCAGCGTTTGGCGCATCCTCGTCGAACAGGAATGGACATGGTCTCCGCTGTCCAGAGTGAGCCGCGCGGCGCCCATTGTGCACGGTTGCCGGCGTGGCGGCGTGCGTGGCTCTTCAGCGAAGCGATGCGGGCGCGCGTGCTGCGGCGCGTGGCTGCCGGCGTGCAGACTGCGGTGATCGTCCTGCTCGGTGCTTCGCTGCTCGCTGCCGCGCCCGCTCGTGCCGACGGGGGCGCCGGCGCGGGCGGCGGCGGGCCGGGCGGGGCCGACAACGCGACCGGTACGGGCGGCACCGGCGCGGCCGGAAATGCGAGCGCGAGCGGTGCCGGTGGCGGTGCCGGCGCCATAGGCGGCGCTGGGGGTAACGGCAACGGCGGCAATCTCGGGGGCGCGGGCGGTGCGACGCCCGGGGCGAGCGGGCAGAACGGGACACTATCAGGTCTTACCCTGGTCGGTGGATCGGGCGGCGGCGGCGGCGCCCATGGCTTCGTCGGCACCTCGCTCCCAGGCGTCGGCGCAACCGGTGGATCGGGCGGCGGCGGCGGGCAGGGCAGCGACGCCACCCCCGATCCATTTGGAACGGACCGGGGCGGCAACGGTGGCGGCGGTGGCGCCGGCGGCTGGGGTGCGGTCGTGACCGGCGAGGGTGCGCTCGGCACGCTCGGCGTCGCGGTCACCGGCGGGAACGGAGGTGGCGGCGGCTTCCCGGGTCAGGGGTCCACCAGTTCCGGACTCAACGGCGACGCCGGCAGTGCCGGCACCGGCGGCATCGGGCTCGCTCTCACCGGCGCATCGCCGCTCGTCACCATCGGCGCGGCTGTGAAGGGCGGCAATGGCGGCCCCGGCGGCAATGGCGGCAGCGGCGCCGGCGGCGATGGAGGCGCGGGCGGAGCGGGCATCCTTGCGACCGGCGCAACACTGACGATTCTCGGGCCTGTTACCGGCGGCACGGGGGGCGCACGCGGCTCTGGCTTACCCGACGGTGACCAAGGAGCGGGCGGCATCGGTGTCACCGGCACGAACCTGACCATTGTCGGCGGTGACGGGGGCTCGGTCACCGGCGGGCTTTCGGGTGGCGGCGTTCGCGCGAACGCGATCCAGTTCACCGGCGGCACCAACCGGCTCGAGCTGCAAACGGGCTTCACGATCATGGGCAACGTGGTCGCTTTCAGCGCCGCCGACACGTTGGCGCTGGGCGGCAGCGGCAGCGCGAGTTTCGACGCCTCGCAGATCGGGCCTGCCGCGCAATACCAGGGCTTCGGTGTCTTCCAGAAGATCGGCAGCAGCACCTGGACGCTGACCGGCACCACGGCCGCGGTCACCTCCTGGGCCGTCAACGCCGGCACGCTTGCCGTCTCGTCCGACGGCAACCTCGGCGCTGCTTCTGGCGGGTTGAGCTTCGATGGCGGGACGCTGCAGTTCCTGGCCGCCTTCAGCTCGAACCGCGTGATCGCCCTCGACGCCGGCGGCGGCAGCTTCGACAGCAACGGCAACACCGCGACGCTCGCCGGCACGATCGGTGGCACCGGCGGCCTGACCAAGCTCGGCGCCGGCACGCTGACACTGTCGGGCGCGAGCACCTATGCCGGGCCGACCAACGTCAATGCCGGCACGCTGCAGGCCGGGGCGGCCGACGCCTTCGCGCCGGCGAGTGCATTCACCGTGGCGAGCGGCGCGGTGCTCGATCTCGACGGCTTCAACCAGACGATCGGTTCGCTGGCGGGCGGCGGCAATGTGATGCTCGGCGCGGCCACGCTGACCAGCGGCGACACCACGTCGACGATCTATTCGGGCGTGATGGCGGGCGCCGGCGGCTCGCTCACCAAGACCGGCACCGGCACGCTGATGCTCACCGGCATCAACACTTATACCGGCGCCACGGTCGTCGATGGCGGCGCGCTGATCGTGAACGGGTCGATCGCGCCGTCGAGCGGCCTGACGGTGGACCCGGGCGCTCTCGTCGGGGGCAACGGGTTTCTGCCGACGACGATCATCAACGGCATCCTGTCGCCCGGCAATTCGATCGGCACCATCACAGTGAACGGCGACCTCACCTTCGGGGCAAGCAGCAGCTATCTGATCGAGGTGTCGCCGAGCGCCGCCGACCGCACCAATGTCACCGGCACGGCCAACCTCAGCGGCGTGGTGCTCACGAGCTTCGGGGGCGGCAGCGCGTTTCAGAGGCAGTATACGATCCTGCACGCCGATGGCGGTCTCGGCGGCACCAGCTTCGGCGGCCTTGCGACTGCGGGCGCCCCTTCGGGTTTCTCCACCAGCCTCAGCTACGATCTCACCAACGTCTATCTCGACTTGCGTGCGGTGCTGGGCCTCGGGACGCCGCTGAGCCGGAACGAGCAGAATGTCGCCACCGCCGTCAACACTCACTTCAACAATGGCGGGACGTTGCCGGCCAATTTCTCCAATCTGTTCTGGCTGACCGGAACAAATCTCGCCGCCGCGCTCGATTCGCTCTATGGCGAGGCGGCGACCGGGGCGCAATTCGGCGCTTTCCAGTTGGGCAATCAGTTCCTGTCGCTGATGCTCGACCCGTTCACGTATGGCCGCACCGGCGGCTTCGGCGGCGGTTTTTCAGGAGCGGGCGGAGCGCTGCCGTTGACCGCCGAACCGTCGGCGCTGCGGCCGGAGATCGCCCTTGCCTATGCCAAGGTGCCGACGGCGCCGGCCGATGTGCTGCCCGACCGTCGGTGGAGCGTGTGGGGCGGAGGCTTTGGCGGATCGAGCAGCACGAAGGGCGATCCCTGGAGCGTCGGCTCGCATGACATCACCACGCGTAGCGGCGGCTATGCGACCGGGATCGATTATCGCGCAACGCCCGACACCGTGCTGGGCTTTGCGCTTGCCGGCGGCTTCACCAATTGGGGGCTGGCGGGTGGGCTCGGCGGTGGCAACAGCGACGCCTTCCAGGCCGGCCTCTATGGTGTGACGCGTCACGGTCCCGCCTATCTCGCCGCCGCGGCAAGTTTTGCCGAACACTGGATCACGACCGACCGCCTCACCGCCTTTGCCGGCGATCATTTGCAGGCGAGCTTCGATGCGCAGAGTTTTGGCGGCCGCATCGAGGTCGGCTATCGCTTCGCCACCGGGCTCGCCGGCGTGACGCCCTACGCCGCTTTGCAGGCGCAGCACTTCCAGGCGCCGGGCTACAGCGAGACCGACCTCAACGGCCGCGGTTTTGGCTTGAACGTCCATGGCCGCGATGCCAGCGCGACGCGCAGCGAGCTCGGCGCGCGCTTCGACTGGCGGCTGCCGATTTCGAGCATCGCGTCGTTGGCGCTGCAGGCACGCGCCGCCTGGGCGCACGATCGGGTGAGCGATCCGACGTTGGCGCCGGTGTTCCAGACGCTCCCCGGTGCACCGAGCTTCGTCGTCAACGGCGCAATGCCGGTGAAAGACTCCGCGCTCACCTCTGCCGGCGCCGAGCTGCGTGTCCTCAACGGTTGGTCGCTCGGCGCGCGCTTCGATGGTGAGTTCGCCGACCGTTCGCAAACCTACGCCGGCACCGGCACACTACGCTACACGTGGTGAGCGTCGAAGGCGGCCTTGGGTCAATGTCCGCCTCGTGAACCGCTGCGAACAGCGCCTTGCTGCCAGACGCCGAGCCTCACACCTGATCCACTGACATGGCCTCCCTCGTCCTCGGCGCGGTCGGGAGCGCGGTCGGTGGTCCCGTCGGCGGCATGATCGGGGCCGTCGTCGGCGGCCTGATCGACCGCGCCGTCGCCGGCAGCCTGCAGAACACCACGAGCCCGGTCGTCTCCAATCAGGAGGGGCCGCGGCTGCAGAGTCTCTATGTCACCTCGTCGGCCGAGGGGGCGCCGGTGCCGCGCGTGATCGGGCGGCAGCGGGTCGGCCCGCAGCTGATCTGGGCGACGAATTTCCGCGAGGTCGTCACCGTCACGACGACGACCACGGGCGGGGGCGGCGGAGGAGGCGGCGGGGGAAAAGGGGGCGGCGGTGGAGGAGGCGGCGGGGGTGGCGGCAGTCCCGCCGTGACCACGACCACCACGACCTACGCCTATTTCTGCTCGTTCGCGCTCGGCCTGTGCGAGGGGCCGATCCAGGACATCGGCCAGGTGTGGGCGGACGGCAAGCCGCTCGACCTGTCGCCCTACACCTGGCGGCTCTACCGCGGCGACGAGGGGCAGGGGGCCGACCCGAAAATCGAGGCGGTCGAGGGGGCCGGCACCGTGCCGGGCTTCCGCGGGCTCGCCTACCTGGTCTTCGACGAGCTGCCGCTGGAGAAGTTCGGCAACCGCATCCCGCAGATCTCCGTCGAGGTGATCCGCCGGCCGGCGCCGACCGGCATTCGGGTCGAGGACATCCTCGCCGGGGTCACCATGATCCCGAGCCTCGGCGAGTTCGCCTATGCGGTCGACTCCGTCTATCGCGACGACGGGTTCGGGCACGCCGTCCCGGAGAACCGGCACGCCGCCGGCAAGTCGGACCTGCAGGTCGCCCTCGACCAGCTGCGATCGGCGGCGCCCAATCTCGGCACCGTCGCGCTCGTCGTCGCCTGGCACGGCACCGACCTGCGTTGCGGCGCGTGTGAGATCAGGCCGAAGGTCGAGGTCGGCGCCTCCAAGGTGACGACGCCGTGGAGTTGGCAGGTGTCGGGCCTGACCCGCGCGACCGCCGAGCTGGTGTCGCAGGACTCCTTCGGGGCGCTGCTCGGCGGGGCGCCGTCCGACCGATCGGTCGTGCAGGCGATCCAGGAGATCAAGTCCCGCGGCCTGCGCGTGCTGCTCTACCCGTTCGTCGTGATGGACATCCCGGGCGGGAACACGCTGCCGAACCCGTACAGCGACCATGCCGCCACGGCGGGCCAGCCGACCTTCCCCTGGCGCGGCCGGATCACCTGCTCGCCGGCGCCCGGCTTCGCCGGCTCGCCCGACAAGACGGCGGCGGCCGCCTCCCAGGTCGCGGCGTTCTTCGGCGCGGCGGCGCCCGGTCACTTCGGCGCCTGGACCAGCGACACCATCCCGTATGCCGGGCCGGCCGAGTGGTCGTTGCGGCGGATGGTGCTGCACTGCGCCGCCCTCGCGGCGGCGGCCGGCGGGGTCCACGCGTTCCTGATCGGCTCGGAGATGCTCGGGCTGACCAGCGTCCGATCGGCGGCCGGCACCTATCCGGCCGTGGCGCAGCTGAAGGCGCTTGCCGCCGACGCGCGCGCGATGCTCGGGGCCGGCACGAGGATCGGCTACGCGGCCGACTGGACCGAGTACGGCAACCATCGCCCGAGCGACGACTCCGGCGACGTGTATTTCCACATGGACCCGCTGTGGTCCGATCCGAACATCGACTTCGTCGGCATCGACAACTATGTCCCGCTCTCCGACTGGCGGGGCGGGCGGCTTCACCTCGACGCCCAGGCCGGCGCGAAATCGATCTACGACCGCGCCTATCTGCAGGCGAACATCGAAGGCGGTGAGCTGTTCGACTGGTACTACGCCTCGCCGGCGGACCGGACCGCGCAGGTCCGCACCCCGATCGGCGACGGCGCCTGGGGCGAGCCGTGGGTGTTCCGCTACAAGGACATCCGGTCGTGGTGGTCGAACGCCCATCATGATCGCCCGGGCGGCGTGCGGTCCGCCGCGACGACCGCGTGGGTGCCGCAGTCGAAGCCGATCTGGTTCACCGAGTTCGGCTGCCCGGCGATCGACAAGGGCACCAACCAGCCGAACGTCTTCTACGACCCGAAATCGAGCGAGAGCGTCTTTCCCTGGTTCTCGACCGGGCGGCGCGACGACCTGATCCAGCGCGCCTATCTCGAGGCGATCATCGACTATTGGAATCCGGCGAACGGCCGCAACCCGGTGTCGAGCGTCACCGGCGGCCGCATGGTCGACACCGCGAATCTTTATGCTTGGACCTGGGACGCGCGGCCGTATCCGCAATTCCCGACCGCGACGCTCGTCTGGCGCGACGGCGGCAATTGGCGGCGCGGGCATTGGCTGAGCGGCCGGCTCGGCCTCGCGACGCTCGCCGACACCGTCGCCGAGATCTGCGCCGGGCTCGGGGTCCCCGTCGACACGTCGGGGCTCAACGGCGTCGTGCGCGGCTATGCGATGCCGAACGTCATGAGCCCGCGCAGCGCGCTCGCCCCGCTGATGCAGACGTACTTTTTCGACGCGGTGGAGAGCGGCGGTGCGATCCGGTTCGTCCACCGGGGCGGCGCGGCGGGCGCGACCTTTACGGCCGACGACCTGGTCGACGGCGGGGCCGGGGCCGGGGGGGACGAGGTCGGGTACTATGCGCTGACGCGGGCGCAGGAGACCGATCTGCCGCGCACCGCGCATCTGCAGTTCGTCGACCGCGACAACGATTTTCAGGCGGCCGACGTCTACGCCCGGCGGCTGCGCGGATCGAGCGCCCGCACCATCGCGTCGCAGCCGCCGCTGGTGCTCGACGTCGGCGAGGCGCAGGGCATCGTCGACGCGCAGCTCGTCGACCAATGGGTGATGCGCGAGCGGGCCGAGATCACGCTGCCGCCCTCCGCCTACGCGATCGAGCCGACCGACGTGGTCCGCCTGCAGGTGAACGGCCGCACCCTGGAGATGCGGGTCGAGGAGGCCGGCTGGCAGCACGCCCGGCCGGCGAAGCTGGTGCGCACCGATGCTGCGACCTATGGCACGCCCGACGGCCCGGCTCCGACAAGGCGGCCGCAGCCCATCGTCGAGCCCGGCGCCGCGGTGCTGCACGTGATGGATCTGCCGGTGCTGTCCGCGGCCGAGGTCGCCGGCGTGCCGCGCCTCGCGGCCTACGCGGATCCGTGGGCCCGGGTCGCCGTCGCGCGATCGCCGGCCGCTACGGGTTTCGTGCTCGACCAGCTGATCGTCAACCGCTCGACCATCGGCAAGGTCCTGTACGACTTCTGGTCCGGGCCGGTGTGGACCTGGGACGCCGCCAACAGCCTTTATGTTCAGCTTCCCCCCACCCAGAGCCTCGCCTCGCTCGACGACCTGCTCGTCTTCGCCGGCGGCAACACGGCCGCGATCAGGAACGCCGACGACCAGTGGGAGGTGCTGCAGTTCGCCACCGCCGAGCTGATCGGGCCCGATCGGTACAAGCTGACGCGCCTGCTGCGCGGCCAGCTCGGGACCGAATACGCCATGCGCGACCCGGTCGCGGCCGGCGCGGCCTTCGTGCTGCTCGACGCCACTGTGATGCAGTCCTCGATCTCGCCCTCGGAGCGCAACCATCCGCTGAACTGGAAATGGGGACCGTCGACCAAGGCGATCGACGATCCGACTTGGCGCGTCGCGACCATCACTTTCACGGGCGCCGGCTTGCGGCCGTTGAGCCCGGTGCAGCTCGCCGGCCGGCGTGATCCCGCATCGGGCGACTGGACGCTGACCTGGATTCGCCGCACCCGGATCGACGGCGACAACTGGGAGGCGCCCGAGGTGCCGCTCGGCGAGGAGGTCGAGCGCTACGAGCTCGACATTCTCCACCCGGTCTCCGGGGCGGTGCTGCGCACCGCCGCGATCGGCGCGCCGAGCTTCGTCTATGCGGCGGCGATGCAGACGGCCGACTTCGGCGGCGCGCAGACGCAGGTGACGTTCGCCGTTCATCAGATCAGCCTCGCCTACGGGCGGGGGACCGGCGCGACCCGAACGGTGTCCTGACATGGCCGACACACCCCATCTCGGGCTGCCGCTGATCGCGGCGAGCCAGAACCAGAAGCACGTCACCCACAACGCGGCGCTCGTCGTTCTCGACGCCGTGGTGTCGTTGTCGGTGGTCGACTCCGGCCACACGGCGCCGCCCGGTGCGCCCAACGAGGGCGACCGCTACAAGGTCGCGTCCGGCGCGACAGGCCCATGGGCCGGCTGGGACCTGAATATCGCCTTGTACACCAGCGGCCAGTGGACCAAGCTCGTCCCGCGAAAAGGCTGGTTCTGCTTCGACGAGGCGACCGGAGCCATGACGGTGTGGACCGGCGCGGCCTGGACCGACCTCGGCGTCGCCGCCGGGTTCCTGAGCTTCGGCACGGCCGGGAACGGCAGCCTGACCCGGCTCGGCATCCTGACGGCGGCCGACACCACCACCCGGCTCGCCGTCAAGTCGAACGCCGTGCTGTTCAGCCACGACGACGTGACGCCCGGAACCGGCGACATTCATGCGGTCGTCAACAAGGCGGCGGCGCTCAAGGATGCGGGCTTCGTGTTCCAGAGCGACTGGAGCACGCGCGCCCTGTTCGGCCTGCTGGCGAACGACGACTTCACCGTCAAGGTGACGCCGGACGGATCGACGTTCCACACCGCGGTCGTGATCGAGCGGACGAGCGGCGCCGTAAGCCACGTGCGCGGCTCGAAGTTCTCGGCGTTCCTGAACTACGGGCAGGACTACGCGGCCGGCGCCTGGCGCGATCTCCAGTTCAACAACTTCCGTCACAACGATCAGGGCCACGCCGCGATCGCGTCGAACGTGCTGACCTTCACGGCGCCGACCGCCGGCGTCTATCTGTTCGGGCTGTCGGCGACCTACGAGGCGGGGAGCGGCCCGAGCAAGATGCAGATCGGCCTCTCGGTCAACGGCGCCGCGCCGGCCGCCGACACGCTCGGCACCACCGGTGATGCCGCCGTGGTGTCGGGCGAGACGCAATGCAGCGCCACCGCGCTGCTCAAGCTCGCGGCCGGCGACACCGTGGCCCCGAAGATCCTGTTCTCCGGCGCGAACGGCCGGGTGCTGGCGAACGAGAACAGTGTGTGGGGGGCTCGGATCGCCTGAACCTGTCGGCTCCTCTCGCCGGCGCGGGCACACGCGGATCGTGACGCGTCGCCCGGCGCGTCTGCCTGGGCGAGGGCCGCGGCGAGGTCGTGCGACTTCGAGACACAACGGTTACGGGAAATTTGCATCTCGCGAGTACGGTGCGTCCGCGTCGTGGGAGGTCGCCATGCTCGAGAATCTGTTGCCGGGAGTGCCGTCCGACCGTATCGAGGCGATCTATGGTGGAGCGCCAGGGAACGAGATCGACAGCGGCAAGTTCGCGAGTTCCGAGTCGTCGGCGGCCCTGGTGGCGAACACGTTCGGCTTCTTCATCCATCGATGGCACTTGCTGCCGCCGCTGCCCGGGACCGAACGGGACGGCTGGCCCGCGACAGCAGGCGAACTCGAACAGATCGTTCGCTTCCCCTGGCGTGGAGGTCGCCATCCTTGTCTCGACGTCCTGTTGCGGACGACCGGCGCCCTGATCGGGATCGAGTCGAAGCGGTACGAGCCGTTCCGGTCACACCATCGGACGTCGATGTCGAGTGCCTTTCTTCGGCCGGTCTGGGGCGATCGGATGAAAGGCTATCAGATGATTCGGGACGACGTTCGAGGCGAGACGTCGTGCTTCCGTCATCTCGATGCCGGACAGCTGGTCAAGCACGCTCTCGCGCTTCGCCATGCCGCGAAGGTCTCGATCGGAGAGCCCGAAATCAGGCCAGTCCTCGTCTACCTCTATTCCGAACCCGATCGCTGGATGAATTCCGATCGTCGCATGTCACCCGACGAGATCATGGTCCATCGACGGGAGGTTCGGTCCTTCGCTGATCTGGTGGCGGAGGACGAGGTGCGGTTCGTGCCTCTCCGATACGCCGATCTGCTCGACTCTTGGTCGCTCGATCACGATCCACGTGTCCGAGATCACGCGGCAGCCGTTCGCGCCTGTTTCCAGGTGTGACGAGGAGAGCGGCGCGATGAGCGGGACGCAGCGGACCTCCGTCGACTGGACGGAGGTGAGAGGCCTTCTCGACCGGATGGACACTTCGATCGACCGCCTGGCGGCACTCTTTCCCGGGCGGAAGTTCACACTGGACGGGCACCTCGTCGGAAGCATCGGCGAGGTGGTCGCCGCTCACATGTTCGACCTCGATCTCTCCCGGAGTTCGACCAAGGCTCACGACGCGGTGGCGTCGGATGGCCGGCGTGTCCAGATCAAGCTGACGCGAAGGAATGTGGTCGCGATCCGTCACGCGCCGGATCACCTGATCGTCCTCCGCCGAACGAGACAAGCCCCTCTCGAAGTCGTCTACAACGGGCCGGGGATGTGCGCCTGGGCAGATGCGGGCCGGCTGGGGAGCAATGGTCAACGACCGATTTCGGTGAAGCGGCTTCGGGAGCTCGATCGGACCGTGTCGGAGTCCGATCGTCTGCCTCCCGTGCGGCCTGCCCCCCTCTGATCGACGGTGATAGAGCCGCGGCCTGTCCACCGGCGCGCCTGCCGCCGGGCAGCGCTCACGGCACCTCCCGATCGGCCCGGGCACCCCCAGGCCACTCCCGGCCTCGGGAACGGCGCCGGTAGGCCGAACGGCTACGCACCGCGGATCCAGAACCAGAGCAGTTGGAGCGCCGGATAGAGCGGCGCGAGAAAGGCCGGCCACAGCGCCAGGCCGAGCACCAACAATGCGGCGTCGGCGGCGCGCTCGCGCCGGCGTTCGGCGTGGCTCGGCACGCGCAACCGGATCGCTTCGCGCCTCGCTTCGGGGATCGCATCGGAGATCGCATCCGGGACCGGTGCCGTCGTGACCGCGGCACGGACATGCGCACGCCCGTGCATGCGCAGCGCCCTCCGGGAGGTGCGGTGACGGTGACGGTTCGGGCGGCCGACGCGACGCATGACCCATCCTAGCGTCTCTGCCGCGCGCGCGCATCGACGCGGGAACGCTGTCGTCGAACCCGCGCCCGGCGGCTTCCGGGCATTCCACCAACAATCGGAGATCCTGCCATGGCCCCGACGCCAGCGCAGACCGCGAGCGGTTACCGCAACCTTTGGGACCGCGCCGTCGTCGACCCCGACCGTCGCGACGACGCCGCGGCGGTCGCTCAACGGATCCTCCGGGTGAAGGACCGATACGGGCCGGTCCAGGCCGCGACCGGCGTGCCGTGGCCGATGATCGGCGCGCTGCACGTGCGCGAGAGCGGCCTGTCCTTCGCCGGCCACCTGCATAACGGCGACAGCCTGAACGGCTACACCCGGCAGGTGCCGGCCGGGCGGCCGAAGGTGGGACACGGCCCGCCCTTCACCTGGACCGAGAGCGCCGTCGACGCGCTGGCGCTCAAGCGCCTCGACAAGGTGACGGTCTTCTCGCTGGAGCGCATCCTCTACGAGTGCGAGCGCTACAACGGCTGGGGCTATCTCGGGAAGACCAACAGCCCTTATCTGTGGAGCTGGACGAGCCTCTATACGGGCGGCAAGTACGTCCGCGACCACGTCTACTCGGCGACGACCAAGGACCGGCAACCGGGCTGTGTCGCGATCTTCAAGGCCCTGATCGACGCCGACCCGGCGGTCGCCGTGCTGTTCGCCGCGGCGCCGCGCGAGGCCGTCCCGCCGGCGGAGGTGCATGCCGAGGCGACGCGACGACAGCGGGCGATCCGCAATGCAGGGGCCGCCGGCACGGCCGCGGGCGGCGGCGGCGAGGCCGCCAGGCAGGCCGGCACCGTGCAGCCGGATACGCCGGTCCTGCATCCAGTGCTGATCTGGTCGCTGGTCGGGATCGGCGTAGCCGTCGCCCTCGCCGCCGGCATCGCCATGGTCCGACGCCGCAGGGTGATCACGGCGGCCTGGACCGGCGCGAGGCCGCCGGGCGCGACGGCGGTCGAGGTGCCGGTCGATCCCAAGTCCACCACCTGATCGGGGAGGTTTCGATGCTTGCGACGGGGCTCGCGATCGTCGTGCCGTTCGGCACGGCCATCGCCGTCTATGTCCTGGTGCTGCGGCCGGTGCTGCGTCAGCGGTCGTGGCTGCGTCCCTTCTACGATCGCGCCGACACGGTGTGGGGACGGATCGGGCTCTACCTGAAGGGCTGGAAGACCGTCGTGGTCGGTCGCCTGTCCTACATCGCCGGCTGGGCGACCGTGGCGCACGAGGCGATCGTCGTCTTCCTCCAAGAGAGCGCGCCGGGGCTCGACTGGACGCCGCTCACCACGCTGGTGCTCGACCGCCTGGGCGTGCCGGCCGAGATCCGGCCGACGATGGTCATGCTGGCCGGGGCCGTCCTGGTCGCGGCGCTCGGCCACACCATGGTGGCGCTGCGCAAGGTGACCGACGGTCCCGTCGGTCACAAGGGCATCGGCGAGCCGGGAGCGTGACATGGCCTGGCTCGTGACGCTGCTCTTCCGTTGGCTCGATCCGGACACGCTGATCCGGAGCGCGATCGACGCTTGGGCCAAGGCGAAGGACGTCGATCTCGAAAAATTCCGGACCGCCGCAACCACCAGCGACAGCATGGTGGCGCACATCGTGGAGGCGAACGTCGCGCACGGCCGGACCAAGGCGCAGTACGCCCTGAGCGTGCTCGCCTGGTGGCCGTTCAGGCTGATCCTGTTCGGGCTCCTGTTCTTCCCGGCCGTGCACTTCGTTGCCATCGTGCTCGACTCGAGCTGCCCGCAGGCCTGGGGCCTGCATCTCGTCGGCGGCCGCAGCGTCGGCGGCTGCGGCTGGGGCGTCCCGGCCATTCCCGATACGGTCCGCGACATCTATCGCGAGCTGCTCCTGTTCTTCGTGATCGCCAAGCCGGCCGACACCGCGATCAGCGGGGCGCTGGCGCTGGCGAGCGCCCGGTTCGGGCGGAGGTGAGCCATGCCCGACGACTGCCCGATGCCGGGCCGGCCGTGCCCGTTCGACGGCGAGGCGCGCGAGCGGATCGCCGTGCTCGAGGCGGAGGCCCGCCACACCCGCGAGACGCTCGACAAGATGGCCCGCAACGTCGAGCGCATCACGCTCGACCTCGACAAGGTCTCCGACAAGTTCCTCGAGCCGAAGCGCTGAGCCGTGCTATGCTTGCTTATATGAGTGATCGGTCGAACCCGTGGAATGCCTATCCGGGCTACTGGGGACCGTTCACTGTCGTTGGCGAGGGTGGGGCTGTAGAAAAGCCGGTTGGCCAAAGGACCGGCGAGACGTCCGGCAAAGCTGACCGCGGTGACGGTTTCCCCCTGTTGCCCGGCGCTCGGCCCATTCGCAGCTCGCCCAGTTTTCGAAGGAATTGGGATCCGTGAGTGCCTGTCGACCGTCGATGGCGACCTTGAGAGAACCGTGCCCACTTCGCCGTCGGGTCACGATGGCGAACCCACAAGACAACCACCCCGGCCAGAAAGGACGCTGCCGGCTGGACCAGCCCGCGATCACTAAGGTAGCGAATGAAGCGAGGGCTGCCTGATGGCGCTCCGTTTCAACATGTTGCTGGAAGACGCGGGGATTGCCCCTTCCGACGTGCGTCTTCTGAGGCACCAGACAGTGAGGGTGATCGGCCGGACTCCCTATTCGCTTTGGCGAGATGATCCCGCGGCCTTCGAAAGTTACCAAGCCATACAGGACGGCACTCCGCGGCACCGGGCGCGCTTCGGTGGCCGATACTGGGCGAGCTTCGTTGCGCCGTCCCCAGCAAGCTCGCTATTCGTAGGACTGTACGAGGTCCGGCTGGTCGGCCCGGTCGTGGCTGGAACCATTGATCCGCTTACAAGGCTCCCCGTCGGCGGGAACCTCGAACGATATCTGCTGTTCGACCGCTACGATTGCGTGAAAATGACTGCGCTCTCCGATTACATCGGTCGGCTGTCCGTGCATTGGGGAGACACATCCAGCGCACGCCGAGCATGGGTGCAGCGCGCCGACAACCAGGACAAGGAGATCGTCGAACTCAACAGAGTCTTCCAGGAGGAGCAGTTTCCGGGCTTCACTAAGCTGATCCGGCCACTGTCTGAGATAGAGACCATGCCCCGTACATGGAAGGAGATCCTGCGCGCGAGCTGCGGCGTCTATCTCCTAGCCTGCCCCGCCACCAGAGAGCATTATGTAGGCTCCGCCTATGGAAAAGACGGTTTTCTAGGGCGATGGCAGTCCTATGCCGCTAACAATCACGGCGGCAATGTCGGGTTGAAAACCCGCAATCCAAGTGACTATTTCGTCAGTGTTTTGGAGGTAGCAGGATCGGCATCTACGGTTGAGGAGATCCTAGCTTTGGAGAACACCTGGAAGGCGAAGCTTCACAGCCGCGACATGGGTCTGAATCATAACTGACTGTCCCAGCGGAGTGCCCAGTTCAGTGATGCGCTTCAATTTTTAAGTAGAGGATTTCGAAGGGGAAAAGGGGCAGAGATTCGTTTGATTTCTGGTGCGTTTTTTCAATTTGGGACCGCCGTACCTCTGCTTGTGCGTTGAAGTCATGGATGAAAACCATGATTGGTGCTGCCTTCCAAGCTGTTGACCTGGATTCGATTCCCGAGCTGCCGCACGCAGAGCACGAAGGTGCGGGAGGCCGGGTGAGCGGAAGGCGGCAGAATTTCCCGTCGCCCAGCTTCATCACCGCCCGGAACCGACGAGCCGCCATTGGAAAGGCAGTGTACGGGGGGATCGACCGTATCGGACCTCCGCTACCATTTGTTCACCACCCCGCGGCACAGCCGACCTTGCCCCCGCTCCGCGGGCGGGCGCGTCGAATCGCGGCCGCCACCGACCTCGCTCGGGGCTCTGTCCGAACTCCCGGGACGCCGGGTTCGTAACCTCCCGATAACCAGCCCGACAGCCTCCGTAATCGTGCGGATTCAGCGCCTGTGGGGCCGTCCCGCAACGGCTCCGGCGCTGCTGCGGCGCAGCGTTCACGGTCCCTAAACGGCTCATTCAGCGGGCATTCATGTGCCGGCTCACAGGTTGCCGGCCGTGAGAGGCTGCCGGCTCCAAAAGCCTCGGGGGAAGCGCAGGACCACCCATCCCGTCCGTGTCGTCGCGCGCGCCGCATCGGCGGCGAGCGGCACCCCCTCACCACCGGGACCCGGCAGCACGGTACGTCAGCACGACCTCGGCCCGGCGCGGGCAACCGCGCAGGACCGCAACCAGAGCAGACCGATGGCCCATCGTATCGACTTCGGCGACCTCCGCGACGGCGCGACCGGCGGTTCGGCCCGGATGCAGGAGGCGCTCCGCGCCGGCCTCGCCGCGGGAGAGGGCGAAAGTCTGGGCCAGGGCCAATCCCAGGGTCATGCCCAAACGATCGGCGGCCACGACGTGCTGTTCTGCGGCAGCCCCGACCCGTCGCCGCGCTGGCGGGCGGGCGAGCGGCTGAATCATCTGTTCGAGGACGCGGCCGATCGGTTCGGCCGCAACACCGCGGTGGTCACGTCCGACGCGACGCTGACCTATGCCGAGCTCGACCGCCGCGCCAACCAGGTCGCGCGCCATCTCGTCGCCCGTGGCGTGAAGGCCGGCGATCGCGTCGGCCTGCTGTTCGACAAGACCGTCGAGACCTACGTGGCGCTGGTCGCCGTGATGAAGGCGAACGCCACCTATGTGCCGCTCGATCCCGGCCTGCCGGCCGAGCGCATCCGCTACATGCTCTCCGACGCCAAGATCCGCACCATCGTGTCGATGGCGAGCTTTTCCGAGCGCCTCTCCGCCCAGGACGCCACCGCGGTGCTGCTCGACGCCGAGCGCGCCGAGATCGACGCCCGTGCGCCCGACCGGCTGTTCGCCGGCGAGGTCGGCGAGACCGACGACCAGGGCTGCTACGTCATCTACACGTCGGGCACCACCGGCAACCCGAAGGGCGTGCTGGTCGAGCATCCGAGCATCTGCAACTTCGTGCGCGTCGCCGCCGACCGCTACGGCTACCGGCCGGGCGATCGCGTCTACCAGGGCATGACCATCGCGTTCGACTTCTCGATCGAGGAGACCTGGGTGCCGCTGATGGCCGGCGCCACGCTGGTGCCGGCGCGCGCCGGCGGTGGGCTGGTCGGCGAGGAGCTGGCCGACTTCCTGCACGAGCGCCGCGTCACCGCGATGTGCTGCTGCCCGACGCTGCTCTCCACCATCGAGCGCGACCTGCCGCATCTGCGCCTGCTGATGGTCGGCGGAGAGGCGTGCCCGCAGAACCTGGTGATGCGCTGGAGCCGGCGCGGCCGCACCATCCTCAACACCTATGGTCCGACCGAGGCGACCGTCACGGCGACCGTCACCGAGCTCGTGCCCGAGAAGCCCGTCACCATCGGCATCCCGATGCCGACCTACTCGATCGTGATCCTCGACCCCACCGAGCCGCGCTCCATGGCGCGCGGCGAGCTGGGCGAGATCGGCATCGCCGGCATCGGCGTCGCCGCCGGCTATCTCAACCGCGAGGAGCTGACGGGACAGAAGTTCATCGCCGACTTCGTCGGCATCCCGAACAACGCGTCGAAGCGCATCTATCGCACCGGCGACCTCGGCCGGATCAACGACGCCGGCGAGATCGAGTATCTCGGCCGCATCGACACGCAGGTGAAGATCCGCGGCTACCGGATCGAGCTGGTCGAGATCGAGTCGGTGATGATGGAGATGCCGCAGATCGCCCAGGCCGCGGTGTCGACCTTCGAGCCCGAGCCCGGCCAGCCCGAGCTGGTCGGCTATTATGCGCTCAAGCCCGGCGCGGCGGCGCTGCCCAAGGCCGAGATCGTGCAGGCGCTCAAGCGCCGGCTGCCGGCCTACATGGTGCCGGCCTATCTCGAGGAGCTCGCCGCGATCCCGATGTCGGCCTCCAACAAGGCCGACCGCAAGCGGCTGCCGAAGCCGACCGGCGGCCGCGTCCAGGCCGGCGGCAGCGACAAGGTGGTCGCCGCCCGCACCGACAACGAGCGCCTGCTGGTCGAGGCGATCGCCGAGATCCTGACCGTCGAGCGCGTCTCGATCGAGGACCACTTCTTCGACGACCTCGGCGCCAACTCGCTCCTGATGGCGCGCTTCTGCGCCCGCATCCGCCGTAACCCGGGCATGGAGAACGTCTCCATGCGCGACATCTACACCAACCCGACGATCGCGAAGCTCGCCGCGATCTTCGACGCCGACGGGCAGGCGGCCGCGGTCGCGGTCGCCCCCGAGCCGTTCCACGTCCCGTCGGACTTTTCCTATTACGCCTGCGGCGCCGCGCAGCTCCTGTTCTACGGCGCGATGAGCCTGCTCGGCCTCGCCGTGTTCGACATCGGCCTCGAATGGGCCTATGCGGCGGCCGGCGACCCGGTGCAGCTCTATCTGCGCAGCGTCACCGCGGCGGTCGCCGGCTTCTTCGGCCTGACGGCCGTGTCGGTGATCGGCAAGTGGCTGCTGGTCGGCCGCTTCACGGAGGAGCGCATCCCGATCTGGTCGGCTCGCTACTTCCGCTTCTGGGCCGCCAAGACGCTGATCCGCAACGCGCCGGTCGCGCTGTTCGCCGGCCACCCGATCTTCAACGTCTATCTGCGCCTGCTCGGCGCCAAGGTCGGCCGCAACACCATCGTCAAGACGCGCTTCGTGCCGGTCGCGACCGACCTGATCTCGATCGGCGACGACACCATCCTGCGCAAGGAGACGATCCTGCTCGGCTACCGGGCGCAGTCGAACTACATCTACACGGGCCGCGTCAGCATCGGCGACCGCGCCTTCGTGGGCGAGGCGAGCGTGCTCGACATCGACACCGCGATGGGCAACGACACCCAGCTCGGCCACGCATCCTCGCTGCAGAGCGGCCAGCGCGTGCCGGACGGCAAGCGCATGCACGGCTCGCCCGCCGTCGAGACGACCGCCGACTACGTGCGGGTCGAGGCGCAGCCGGCGTCGATGCTCCGCCGCGTGCTGGCCGAGACCGTGCAGCTCGCCGGCCTGTTCGCCATCGTCATCCCGCTGCCGATCGTCGCGCTCGCCATGTGGGACCAGCACACGGCCGTCGCCGCCGGCGCCGCCGCCGCGACCGGCTTCTGGACCTCGCTGCCGACCGTGCTGGCCGTCTCGGTGATCTCGTTCTTCGGCTCGCTCGTCACCGGGCTCGCCGGCGTGTGGGCGGTGCCGCGGCTCGCCCGCCTCTTCCTGAAGGAAGGCCGCACCTACTCGACCTTCGGTATCCACGCCTGGCTGCAGGGCCTCACCGAGAAGTTCTCGAACTCGCAGTTCTTCAACGTGCTGTTCGGCGACTCGTCGGCGATCGTCCACTACATGCGCTTCGTCGGCTGGAACCTGAACAAGGTCGACCAGACCGGCTCGAACATGGGCACCAACCAGAAGCACGACAACCCGTTCTGCTGCGAGATCGGCTCCGGCACGATGGTCTCGGACGGGCTGTCGATGATCAATCTGGAGATGTCCGCCTCGGCGTTCCGGCTCTGCCACACGCGGATCGGCGACAACAACTATCTGGGCAACAACATCCACTATCCGCCCGGCGGGCGCACCGGCGCCAACGTGCTGCTCGGCACCAAGGTGATGATCCCGATCGACGGCCCCATGCAGGAGAATGTCGGCCTGCTCGGCTCGCCGCCCTTCGCCATCCCGCGCATGGTCGAGCGCGACAAGTCGATGCTCGGCGCCATCCCCGAGGACGAGCGGCTGCGCCGCCTCGCCGCCAAGAACCGCTACAATGCCGTCACGGCGGCGCTGTTCCTCGCCACCCGCTGGCTCCTGGTGTTCGCCTCGCTGGCCGTGTGGCAGGCGGCGCTCCTGACCTACGACCGCTTCGGCGTGCTCTCGCTGTTCGCCGCCGGGGCCGTCACGTCGGCCGCGGCGGTGCTGTGGTTCACGTTCCTGGAGCGCGCCTCGCTCGGCTTCGGGTCGCTGAAGCCCGAGATGGTGACCATCTACGACCCGTATTTCTGGAGCCACGAGCGGCACTGGAAGCTGTCCGACTGGCCGCACGTGCAGCTGTTCGGCGGCACGCCGATCAAGAGCCTGATCCTGTGGCTGATGGGCGTGAAGGTCGGCCGCAAGGTCGTCGACTTCGGCTGCTCGATCACCGACCGTAGCCTCACCCAGGTCGGCGACTACGCCAACCTCAACGAGGGCAGCGTCCTGCAGGCGCACTCGCTGGAGGAGGGCGTGTTCAAGTCCGACCACATCCGCATGGGCGCCGGCTGCACGCTCGGGCCGTCGGCCTTCGTGCACTACGGCGTCACGCTCGGCGAGCACGTGGTGATCGACACCGACGCCTTCCTGATGAAGGGCGAGGTGGTCGACTCCCACACCACCTGGCGCGGCAATCCGGCCAAGCTGTTCCGCCGGCACGGCTCCGCCGACGGCGCGCTCGGCGCCGCCGTCTACCGGGCCCCGGAGGCGGTCGCCCCGGCCTACCGGATCGCGGCGGAGTAGATCCGTGCCGCCGACCGACCTGATCACGTCGACAAGCATGGCCGGGCTCGCCCCGGCCATTCGCGTTGTTCGCGCCGGCCGCGGCCGGGCGCGCCGCCGGAGCATGCAGCCGTGGACATGACGACGAAGCCGAGAGCCCAGCGGTTCTTCCCCGGCGCTCCAGCGCCGGCGAGCGTGCGGCTCGCCGACGTGACGGCGGACAATTGGCGCGACGTCGCCGCGCTCGAGCTCGAGCCCGAGCAGCGCGATCTCGTCGCCGGCAACCTCTACTCGATCGCCGAGTCGAAGTTCGACCCGCTGGCGCGGCCGCGCGCCATCTACGCGGGCAGCGAGCTGGTCGGCTTCCTGATGTACGACGTCGGCAGCGACGATCCGCGGCGCGCCGTCATCTACCGGTTCATGATCGACCGCCGCTTCCAGGGCTTCGGCTACGGCCGTGCGGCGCTGGAGCGGGCGCTCGACGAGATCCGCGCCGTGCCCGACGTCGCCACGATCGCGATCTGCTACGAGCCGGCCAACCCGGCCAAGAAGCTCTATGCCAGCGTCGGCTTCGTCGAGATCGGCTCCGACGAGGACGGCGAGGTGATCGCCGAGCTTCCGGTGTCGGCGGCATGAGGCGGGGGACGGATGCTGCTCGACGGTGACACGATGCACGATGCGCTCACCGCGGCGGGGCGGGTGCTCACCGGGACGGCCCGACACCCCGAGGTCGCGGCCCTGCAGCGCGCCCTCGACGCCTTCGCGCCCGGCGTCGCGACCGGCTGCCGGCCGATCCTTCCCGGTGACGAGGCGGCGCTGCACGAGGCGGAGGCCGACTCGATCGCCTCGTCCATCGTCGCGGTTCGGCGGGCCAGCGGCGCCGCCCGCGCCCTGGCGCGCGGCCTTCTCGACGGCTTCGGCCATCGCGACGTCGCCCTGGTGCGGACCGCTTCGGGTGCGCCGGCTTGGCCGGAGGGAATCGTCGGCTCGCTGGCGCACGACCAGGAGGTCGCGGTCGCCGCGGTGGCGCTGCGGTCGCGCATCGCGGCGCTGGGCATCGACGTCGAGCCGGCCGACCCGCTGCCGGACGACATCGTCGATCTCGTGATGACGGTCGCCGAGCGCGACGGCCTCGAGCGCGGCGGCCTCGACCGCGATCCTCTGCACGGGCGCCTGCTGTTCGCCGCTAAGGAAGCCGTGTACAAGGCGATGCATCCGCTCGAAGGGGTTTTTCTCGACTTCCACGATATCGTGGTCGACCTCGCCGCCCGCACGGCCGTCGTCCCGAGTGGCCGCATCCTCGATCTCGCCGTCTGCCGCGCGCCGCGGATCGTCGTTCTCGCCCTCCTGCGCGCGTGAGGCCGGGGCGACGCCCCGCAGAGCTCATGATCACGATCTACAGTGACGCGCACGCCCTGCACGACGGCAAGGCGGAGTTGCACGACGGCAAGCTGGTGTCGAGCTTCGAGATGCCGCGCCGGGCCGAGCTGGTTCTCGCCCGCGTGAAGGAGGTCGGTCTCGGGCCGGTGTCGCCGCCGAAGATCTTCGGGCTCGATCCGGTGCGGCGCGTGCATGCGCCCGACTACGTGGCGTTCCTCGAGACCGCCTGGGACGAATGGGTCGCAGAGCACGGTGAGCACGACGCGCTGCCGTTCACCTGGATCGGTCCGGGTATGCGGCGCGTCGTGCCCGATCATATCGACGGCAAGCTCGGCTATTATTCGTTCGACGCCGGCACGCCGATCACGGCCGGCACGTTTCGTGCGATCAGGAGCGCGGCGGACGTCGCGCTCACCGGCGCCGAGCTGATCGTGCGGGGCGAACGCGCCGCCTTCGCGCTCACCCGGCCGCCCGGTCATCACGCGCATCGCGCCTGCTACGGCGGCTACTGCTTCTTCAACAATGCCGCTGTCGCGGCGCAGGCGCTGCGCGACGCCGGGGCCGATCGCGTCGCCGTGCTCGACATCGACTATCACCACGGGAACGGTACCCAGGACATCTTCTATTCGCGCGGCGACGTGCTGTTCGTCTCGCTGCATGCCGACCCGGTGCAGGAGTACCCTTATTATCTCGGTTTTTCCGATGAGACCGGAGAGGGAGCGGGCGAGGGCGCGAACGCCAATTACCCGCTGCCCTTCGGCACCGGCTTCCACACCTGGCGAGCGGCACTGGACGACGCGCTCGCGCGCATCGCCGCTTTCCGGGTCGACGCGCTCGTCGTGTCGCTCGGCGTCGACACCTACAAGGGCGATCCGATCTCGCGCTTCCGGCTCGACACCGCCGATTATCCGCTGATCGGCGCGGCCCTCGCCGGCGCGGGGCTGCCGACCCTGTTCGTGATGGAGGGCGGCTACGCCGTCGAGGCGATCGGCGTCAACGCCGTCGGCGTGCTGCAGGGATTCGCGGACGTCGCGTGACATACGGGCGCGCAAAACCATCGGTGCGGACTCCGCACCGATGGCTCTGCGTGACCAGATCAGCTCATCAGATGCCGTGGGATCACGGGCAGTACCACACCGGGCCGATCTGGATGCAGCCACGGTTGCGCCAGCCCGGCGGACGACCGCCGTAGCGCCGCCAGCCGGGCGGCGGGCCACGATAGCCGCGACGCGGCCCGTCCCAGGCGCGGCCGCGCCGCCAGTCGTCGCGCCTGCCGACGCGCCCGTCGCGACCGTCGAAGCGCCGCTCGTTCATCCGCCCGTCGCCCGGGCCGCGCCCATCGCCGGGCCCGAGGCCGCGTTGCGCGAGCGTGATCGGCGCTTCGGCCGAAACCGCGCCGCGCGCGGCGCCGTCCTGCGGCGCGCCGGCCGGTGACGCGGCGAGCGCCGGCGCTCCGCCCAGCATCAGAACGACGGCCGCTGCGCTCAGGAAACTCTTCGGCATGCACTGTCCTCCGGGATGTCTCGCGTCGTGGGTGGTGATCGCTCTCTGAGGACAAAGCCCGACCGGCGCACAAGTTTCAGGAGGCGCGGCAAATCGCCCGCGACGGTTTGCATCGCGCCGTCGTTCCGGCGACAATGACGGTACGCAAGGCAGGGCGAAACCGGACGGGTGGTGCGGGCCGCGCGATGCAGGACGGGGTTGTATCCATCGCGGTGGTCGACGCCGACCGGGCCCGTGCGGCGATCGTCGAGGAGGGCCTGCGCGCCGCCGGCATTCCGCGCGTCGCCATCGTGCCCGACTCGCCCGATCTTCTCGACCGTCTCGTCGCGCTGGCGCCCGACGTCGTGGTGATCGCCCTCGACAGCCCCAACCGTGACGTGCTCGAGCAGATGTTCAAGGTCTCGCGCGTCGTCGAGCGTCCCGTCGCGATGTTCGTCGACCGCTCCGATGCGGCCACCATGCAGGCCGCGATCGACGCCGGCGTGTCGGCCTATGTGGTCGACGGGCTGAAGCCCGAGCGGGTGCGCGCCATCGTCGACATGGCGGTGATGCGCTTCAACGCCTACAGCCGCATGCGGCGCGAGCTGGAGGAGGCGAAGACGGCACTCGCCGACCGCCGGACCATCGACAAGGCGAAGGGACTCCTGATGGCCCGCAAGGGCCTGTCCGAGGAGGCTGCCTACGCGCTGCTGCGGCGGACCGCGATGAACGAGAAGAAGCGCATGGTCGAGATCGCCCAGGCGATCATCACGGCGGCGGAGCTGTTCTGATGGCCAAGACCCGTCTCACCGTGGGCTGGGTGCCGCTCACCGACGTCGCCGTCCTGATCGCCGCGGCCGAGCGCGGTTTCGCGGCCGCCGAGGGCCTCGACCTCGTGCCGGTGCGCGAGACCTCGTGGGCCAACACCCGCGACAAGCTGGTGTTCGGCCACTTCGACGCGGCCCATATGCTGGCCCCGCTCGCCGTGGCGACGACGCTCGGTCTCGGCCATGTCGCGCTGCCGCTGGTCGCGCCCTTCATGTTCAACATCGGGGGGCATGCCGTGACGGTGTCGCGGCCGCTCGCCGGCCTGCTCGCGCCGCGCGGCGGCCTGTCGGGCCGCGTCGAGGACGCTGCGGCGGCGCTCGGTGACGTCGCCCGCGCGCGCGCCGCCGCCGGGGAGGGGCCGTTGACCTTCGCGGCCGTGTTCCCGTTCTCGGTCCATGCCTATCTGCTCCGCCGCCTGTTCGTCGCCGCCGGGCTGGATCCCGAGCGCGACGTCCGCCTCGTCGTGGTGCCGCCGCCCTTCATGGTCGACGCGCTGAGGCGCGGCCTCGTCGACGGCTTCTGCGTCGGCAGCCCGTGGAACAGCGTCGCGGTCGATCAGGGTGTCGGCACCATCGTGCTGCTCGGCAACACGGTCGTGCCGGGCGCTCCCGACAAGGTGCTGGCGCTGCCGGCCGACCGCGCCGACGCGCCGGAGGCGGCGGCGCTGATCCGTGCGCTGGCGGCGGCGGGGGCCTGGTGCGCGGCGCCGGAGAACCGTGCCGATCTCGCCGGATTGCTCGCCGAGCCGCGCCACCTCGATCTGTCCGCCGACGTGATCCTGCGCACCTTGGAGGGCGCACTGGTGATCGACGGCGAGGCGACGGTGCGCAACGACCCCGGCTTTCTGGTGCTCGGCGAGGGCCGGCCCGAGCGCGCCCAGGCCGACTGGCTGCACGACGCCATGGTCGCGGCCGGCCATCTGCCGGACGGCGCGCGCGATGCCGTGCGCGCCGTGTTCCGCGGTGACCTCTACGATTCCGCCTGCGCCGCCGCGGCGCCGGGCTGAGGCGTCACGTCTGCTTACGACGTATTCATCTGCTGCTTTTGCAGTGCCGAAAAGTCGCGCATCGTGACGAAGCGTGGCGATCGCTCGCATGCAGCACGCGCGTCCTAATTCACAGACACTACGTGATTTTCCGCAGCGCGGCAGGTTTGGCACGGGCCTTGTATATAACATTCGAGTAGCCCCGCCGACGCTGACGGGGCCGACTCCCAAACGCAGCAACGCCGCTGCTTCGATCTGTCCAGCGCTCCGCATCCCGGGCGGCGCGTCGTGTCGGTTCGAAGCGGCGGCGTTTTTTTGTTTTTTCGCCGACCGAGGACGAGAGAGCATATGATCAGCACCCCCCGCGCGCCGCGCTCCACCCGCCGCCGCTTCCTGCGCGACGTCGCCAACACGGCCGCCCTCCTCGCCGCCGCCAAGGCCGCGCTGCCGGCCGGTGCGTTCGCCCAAGGGGCAGGCCCCGAGGTGAAGGGCACCAAGCTCGGCTACATCGCGCTCACCGACGCCTCGCCGCTGATCATCGCCAAGGAGAAGGGCTTCTACGACAAGCACGGCCTGCCCGACATGGACATCGCCAAGCAGGCCTCGTGGGGCGCGACGCGTGACAACATGGCGCTCGGCACCGAGCGCAACGGCATCGACGGCGGCCACATCCTGCGGCCCAAGACGCATCTCTACGCGACCGGCAAGGTGATGCAGAACAATCAGCCGCTGCCGATGTACACGCTCCTCAATCTCAACGAGGACTGCCAGGCGATCTCGGTCTCCAACGAGTACAAGGACCTCAAGATCGAGAAGGACGCCTCGCCCCTGAAGGCCGCGTTCGAGCGCAAGAAGGCGCAGGGCAAGGAACTCACCGCCGCCATGACGTTCCCGGGCGGCACCCACGACCTGTGGATCCGCTACTGGCTCGCCGCCGGCGGCATCGACCCCGACACCGACATCAAGGTGATCACCGTGCCGCCGCCCCAGATGGTGGCGAACATGAAGGTCGGCAACATGGACTGCTTCTGCGTCGGCGAGCCGTGGAACGAGCAGCTCGTCAACCAGAACATCGGCTACACGGCGCTGACCACCGGTGAGCTGTGGTTCCGCCATCCCGAGAAGATCCTCGGCATGCGGGCCGACTGGGTCGACAAGAGTCCGCGCGCCGCCAAGGCCCTGATGATGGCCGTGATGGAGGCGCAGCAGTGGTGCGACAAGCCCGAGAACAAGGACGAGATGGCCGCCATCATCGGCCGCCGGCAGTGGTTCAACGTGCCGGTGCCGGACATCATCGGCCGCATCAAGGGAGACATCAATTACGGCCTCGGCCGCACCGCCAAGGGCACCAATCTCTACATGAAGTTCTGGGGCGAGGGCGGCTCGACCTCCTATCCGTGGAAGAGCCTCGACACCTGGTTCGTCACCGAGAACATCCGCTGGGGCAAGTTCGATCCGTCGTTCGACATCAAGGCGCTGGTCGACAAGACCAACCGCTCGGACCTGTGGATCGAGGCGGCGAAGACCCTCGGCGTCTCGGGCATCCCGACCGCCGACAGCCGCGGCGTCGAGACCTTCTTCGACGGCGTCAAGTTCGATCCCGCCGACCCGATGGCCTATCTGCGCGCCCAGCGCATCAAGCGCGTGACCGTGTGAGGTCGAGACCGACCTCGACGGTGCAGTCCTCGGTCATTCCGGGGCGCACCGAAGGTGCGAACCCGGAATCCAGCAACGATGTCGGAGTGTCCCGCTGGATTCCGGGTCCGGCGCTTCGCGCCGGCCCGGAATGACCACTCGAACACATCGACCCAGGAGCCAACCGTGGCGACATCCATGCCGAAGCTCAAGACCGTGTCGCAGGTGCGGCTCGCCGCCGAGAGCGGCGCGCCGCCCGCCGTCGTGCCTGCCGCGCAGAAGCCCGCGACCGTCGTTCCGCTCGCGCTGAAGACGCCGCCGCTCGCGGCGCGCGTCCTGCCGGTCGTCCGTCGCGTCGCGTCGATGTTCGTGCCGCCGCTGATCGTCACAACGCTCCTGTTGCTCGTGTGGGAGATGGCGTGCTGGAGCCCGACCTCGTCGCTCCCGCCGCCCTCGCGGGTGTGGAGCGAGGCGAGCGACCTGATCCTCGATCCGTTCTTCGTCGCCGGTTCGCAGGACATCGGGCTCGGCTGGCGCGTGCTCACCTCGCTGCAGCGGGTGGCGATCGGGTTCGGCCTGGCGGCCGTGGCGGGTGTGCTGATCGGCGCCGTCGTCGGCCAGTCGGTGTGGGCGATGCGCGGCTTCGATCCGGTCTTCCAGGTGCTGCGCACCGTGCCGCCGCTCGCCTGGCTGCCGATCTCGCTCGCCGCGTTCCGCGACGCCAACCCGAGCGCCATCTTCGTGATCTTCATCACCTCGATCTGGCCGATCCTGATCAACACCGCGGTCGGCATCCGCAACATCCCGCAGGACTACCGCAACGTCGCCCGGGTGCTGCGGCTCAACCACCTCGAGTTCTTCGTCAAGATCATGGTGCCCTCGGCGGCGCCCTACATCTTCACCGGCCTGCGCATCGGCATCGGGCTCGCCTGGCTCGCCATCGTGGCGGCCGAGATGCTCACCGGTGGCGTCGGCATCGGCTTCTTTATCTGGGACGCGTGGAATTCCTCGCGGCTCCCCGACATCGTGGTCGCGCTCGCCTATATCGGCGGCGTCGGCTTCCTGCTCGACCGGCTGGTGGCGGGTGCCGCCGTGCTGGTCACCCGCGGCACCGCGTCGAACTGATGGAGCCCGCCATGGACGCCTGTCTCAAGGACGCCTACCTGAAGATCGACCACGTCGGCATCAGCTTCTCGCGCGCCGGTACCACGTCGGAAGTGCTCCGCGACGTGACGTTGCGCATAACGGCCGGGGAGTTCGTCTCGATCATCGGCCATTCGGGCTGCGGGAAGTCGACGCTCCTCAACATCGTCGCCGGCCTGCTGCGCGCCTCCACGGGCGGCGTGATCCTCGAGGAGCACGAGGTGAACGAGCCGGGGCCGGACCGCGCCGTCGTGTTCCAGAACCACAGCCTGCTGCCGTGGCTCACGGTCTACGAGAACGTCGCGCTCGCCGTCGACAAGGTGTTTCGCGGCAAGCGCTCGCGGGCCGAGCGGCGCGAGTGGATCATGGAGAACCTCGCGCTCGTCAACATGGCGCACGCCAAGGACAAGCGGCCGGCCGAGATCTCCGGCGGCATGAAGCAGCGCGTCGGCATCGCCCGGGCGCTCGCCATGGAACCGAAGATCCTGCTCCTCGACGAGCCGTTCGGCGCGCTCGACGCGCTCACCCGCGCGCACCTCCAGGATCAGGTGATGGAGATCCACGCCCGCCTGAACAACACGATGATCATGATCACCCACGACGTCGACGAGGCCGTGCTGCTCTCCGACCGCATCGTGATGATGACCAACGGCCCGGCCGCCACAATCGGCGAGGTCCTGACCGTGAATCTCGCCCGCCCGCGCCGCCGCCTCGAGCTGGTCGACGACCACGAGTACAACCGCTGCCGCGCCGCCGTGCTCGAGTTCCTCTACGCCCGCAACCGCTTCGTCGAGGCGGCGTGAGGGGATGATGGTGGGGATGTCGGGACGCGCGGTCGTGAGACGCTTGTCTCATATCGGGTACAGCGCCGGCTCTCCCTCTCCCCGCACGCGGGGAGAGGGGTGGGGTGAGGGGGTGTCTCGTGGATACGGAAACGCCCCCTCACCCGACATCCGCGCTGATCGCGCGAATGTCGACCTCTTTGTCGCGGCAAGTGCCGCGATCCCGCGTGCGGGGAGAGGTGAAGGCTCGTCGGCGTGGGGATCCCGTCATGCGTGAGCGTCTGGTCGTCGTCGGCAACGGGATGGTCGGTCTGCGCTTCGTCGAGGAGGTGACGCGGCGGGCGCCGGACCGTTTCGACATCACCGTGATCGGCGCCGAGCCGGTGCCGGCCTACAACCGCGTGCTGCTCTCGGCGCTGCTCGCCGGCGGGGTCACGGACGACGACTGCCGATTCCGCGACCGCCGCTGGTATCTCGCCAGCCGGGTGCGGCTGATCACCGGCGCGCGGGCGACCGGCATCGACACTGCGGAGCGCGAGGTTCACATCCGCGGCCACGGCTTCGTGCCGTTCGATCGTCTCGTGCTGGCGACCGGCTCGGAGCCGATCCGGCTGTCGGCGCCCGGCATGGACCTGCCCGGCGTGATCACGTTCCGCGACCTCGCCGACGTCGCCGTCATGCGCGCGGCGGCGCAGCGGAAGACACCGGCCGTGGTGATCGGCGGCGGTCTGCTCGGCTTGGAGGCCGCCTACGGCCTCGCCCGCGCCGGCGTCGCCGTCACGCTCGTTCATCTCGCCGACCGGGTGATGGAGCGGCAGCTCGACACCGGCGCCGCGCGGATCGTCGAGGCGGCGATGCGCGAGCGTGGAGTCGATATCGTGCTGGAGGCGCAGACCGCCGGCGTGGTGGGTCGTGATCAGGTCGAGGCGGTGCGGCTCGCCGATGGTCGCACGATCCCGGCCGGGCTCGTGGTGGTCGCGGTCGGGGTACGGCCGTCGGTCGGGCTCGCCGTCGGGGCTGGTCTTTCGGTCGAGCGTGGCATCGTCGTCGACGATGCCCTCGACACGTCGGCGGACGGCATTCACGCGATCGGCGAATGCGTGTCGCATCGCGGCATCGTGTACGGCCTCGTCGAGCCGGGCTACGCCCAGGCCACCGTCCTGGCGCGCCGACTCGCCGGCGAAGATGCACGCTATACCGGCACGCTTCTTTCGACGCGCCTGAAGGTCTCTGGCGTGCCGGTGTTCTCGGCCGGTGACGTGACGCCGCCCGTCGGCGCCGAGGTGATCACGCTCTCCGATGCGTCGGCCGGCCGCTACGCCCGGCTGGTCGTCGAGCGAGACAGGCTCGTCGGCGCCATCCTGGTCGGCGAGACGCGCCATGCCGGTTTCTTCCAGGAACTGATCACGAACCGAACGGACATCTCCGGGAGTCGCGACGAGCTGGTGTTCGGGCCGCGCCTCGCGTCGGCGTCCGCCGCGATCGAGAATCAAGCCGAGCCAGCCCCCGAGCCGGCCGCCGACGTGGTCGCCGAGGCGGCCTGAGGATCGTCCGATGACCGACTTCTCGGCCGAGCAGAAACGGTATCTGGAGGGCATGGCGGCCGGCATGGCCGTGATGAAATCGGTCGCCGACGCCGGACCCGCAGCCGCGGCGCAGCCTGCTCCGAGCGGACCGGATGCGCCGCATCTCGCCGCTCAGGACAAGGCGCTGGCCGAGGGAAAGAAGCTCGCCGATCAGGAGAAGTGGAAGCGGGCCGAGCACCCGCTCGACGCTTACGCACGACTGAAGCGCGAGGCCGATGCCGGCAAGGCGCCGAACCCGCAGGACAACTTCCGCTGGCGGTATCACGGACTGTTCTGGGTGGCCCCCGCTCAAAGTTCCTACATGGCGCGGCTGCGCATCCCGAACGGAATTCTGAATCACTGGCAGTTCGCCGGGGTGGCCGACCTCGCGGAAAGACACGGGGGCGGCTATGTGCACGTGACGACGCGCGCCAACCTGCAGATCCGCGAGATCGCGCCCGAGAGCGCGGCCCCTTTCCTCGAAGGCCTGTCCGACCTCGGCCTCATGGCGCGCGGCGCCGGCGCCGACAACATCCGCAATGTCACCGGCTCGCCCACCGCCGGCATCGACCCGCAGGAGCTGATCGACACGCGGCCGTTGGCGCGCGCCTGGCACTTCCATGTCCTCAACGACCGGTCGTTGATCGGCCTGCCGCGGAAATTCAACGTGTCGTTCGACGGCGGCGGAAAAATTCCGGCCCTGGAGGAGACCAACGATATCGGCTTCCAGGCAGTCGAGGTTCTGGACGGCGCCGCCGTGCCGGCCGGCGTCTGGATGCGGCTGGCGCTCGGCGGAATCTCGGGCCACCGCGATCTCGCGCGCGACACCGGGGTCGTGGTGAAGCCGGCCGACTGCACGGCGGTCGCCGATGCGATCGTTCGGGTGTTCATCGCCGAGGCGGACCGCACCAACCGGGCCAAGTCGCGGCTCAAATACGTGCTCGACCGGGTCGGCTTCGAGGCCTTTCTCACGCAGGTCGAGGCGGTGCTGGGCCGCGCGCTCGATCGGGTCGATGCCGCGCATGTCGCGCCGCGGCCGGCGACGGACCGCATGGCGCATCTCGGCAGGCATCCGCAGGTGCAGAACGGGCGCGTCTATGTCGGCGTCGTCGTGCCGGTGGGCCGCCTGACCGTCGACCAGATGCGCGGCGTCGCGGCGATCGCCCGGGATTTCGGCGACGGCGACCTCCGCCTCACCGTCTGGCAGAACCTCCTGATCTCCGGCGTCGCGGCGGACCGGGCCGGCGAGGTGGAGGCGCGGCTCGCGGCCCTCGGCCTGTCGGCGCAGCCGACCTCGATCCGGGCCGGTCTCGTCGCCTGCACGGGGATGACCGGCTGCAAGTTCGCCAACGCCCACACCAAGGAGCATGCGCTCGCGATCGCCGATCGGGTCGAGGCGCGGCTGGCGCTCGACATGCCGATCAACATCCATCTCACGGGTTGTCCGAACTCCTGCGCCCAGCACTACATCGGCGACATCGGCCTGATCGGCGTGAAGGTGCCGGTCGGCGACGACGGCGACACGGTGGAAGGCTACGACATCGTGGTCGGCGGTGGCTTCGCCGAGAACGCGGCGATCGGCCGCGTGCTGTGGACCGGCGTTCGCGCCGACGCGGCCGCCGATCACGTCGAGGCGCTGCTGCGGGCGTATCTGGCCGGCCGCACCGGCCCGGCCGAGACCTTTCAGCACTTCACGTCGAGGATGGGCATCGATCATCTGAAGGGTGTGGCGCCACGTGAGACGCGCGCCCTGGAGGCCGTCGAATGAACGCATCCGTGCAACCTCCGCCCGTCTTCGTGCTGCCCGAGACGGCGCCGTTCTCCACCGAGCAGCGCGTGTGGCTCGGCGGCTTCTTCGCCATGCTCGTGGCGCCCGGCACGGCGCCGCTGCCCGTCGCTGCGCCGGACGGAACCGCCGCGTCCGCGGGTCCGGCGCTCGCCGACAACGACGACGCACCGTGGCACGACCCGGCGCTGCCGCTCGCCGAGCGTCAGCAGCTCGCGAAGGAACGCCCGCTGGCGCCGCGTCTGATGGCGGCGATGGCGCAGCAGGATTGCGGCCAGTGCGGCTACACCTGCGCGGCCTATGCGAACGCGCTCGTCACCGGCGCCGAGGCGCGGCTCAACCTGTGCGCGCCGGGCGGCAAGGACACGTTCCGGGCCGTGAAGGCGCTCGCGGCCGAGATCGGTGCTAACGAGAAAGCCGCCGCGCCGTCGCTCGCCCCGGCCGTGATCGCGACCGCGTCTGTCGTGCCGGCCGAGCGCGGCTATGCGCGCGAAGCGCCCGTCGAGGCCGTGTTCGTCGGCCGGCACCGTCTCAACGGGCCGGGCTCGGAGAAGGAGACCTTTCATATCGAGCTCGATCTGTCCGAGAGCGGCGCGACCTACACGGTCGGCGACAGCCTCGGCGTGCTCGCGCGGAACGCGCCGGGCCTCGTCGATGCCGTGATCGCGCAGCTCGGCGCCCGGCCCGAGGGTCTCGTCGGCGGCAGGCCGCTGTTCGAGGTGTTGTCGCGCGACGTGTCGCTCGGCGTCGCACCGGACGCGCTGTTCCAGCTCTTCTCCTACGTGACGGGCGGCGCGCTGCGCCGGAAGGCCCGCGCACTCGCCGCCGGCGAGGACCCGGACGGCGACGCGGCGTCGCTGGACGTGCTCGCGGCGCTGATGAAGTTCGGCGTGCGCCCGTCGGGGGAAGCTTTCGTCGAGGCGCTCGATCCGCTGCAGCCGCGGCTCTACTCGATCTCCTCGTCGCCGAAGGCCAACCCGGGCCGCGTGTCGCTCACGGTCGACGCGGTGCACTACACGGTGAACCGGCGCGGCCGCTTCGGCGTCGCTTCGACGTTCCTGGGCGAGCGACTCACGGTCGGCGCACGTGTTCCGGTCTATGTCCAGCGGGCGCACGGATTCGGCGTGCCGGCGGATCCCACGACGCCGCTGATCATGATCGGGCCCGGCACCGGCATCGCGCCGTTCCGCGCTTTCCTCCAGGAGCGCGCCGCGACCGGCGCGCCGGGGAAGAACTGGCTGTTCTTCGGCCATCAGCGACGTGATCACGACTTCTTCTACGAGGGCGAGATGACCGCACTGAAGAACGCCGGGGTGCTGACGCGGCTGTCGCTCGCCTGGTCGCGCGACGGCGCCGAGAAGTTCTACGTGCAGGATCGCATGCGCGAGGTCGGACCCGAGCTGTTCGCGTGGCTCGAGGAGGGCGCGCAGGTCGCCGTGTGCGGTGACGCCAAGCGCATGGCCAAGGATGTCGAGCGCGCGCTCGTCGACATCGTCGAGCAGCACGGCGGCACCACGGCGGACGCCGCCGTCGCCTACGTGGCGGCGCTGAAGAAGGCGGGCCGCTATCAGGCCGACGTGTATTGAGGGCGCTCACCATGGCTTCCGGGACTGCGTCGGTGCGCACCACCTGCCCGTATTGCGGCGTCGGCTGCGGCGTCGTTGCGACTCCGGACGGGCAGGGCGGTCTCGCCATCGCGGGCGATCCGGATCACCCGGCGAATTTCGGGCGCCTCTGCTCCAAAGGTGCGGCGCTCGGCGAGACGCTCGGGCTCGCGACCCGCCTCCTGCATCCGGAGGTCGATGGCCGCCGCGCGGACTGGGAGACGGCGCTCGACACCATCGCGTCGCGTCTCTCCGATGTTATCAGAACGCACGGCCGCGACAGCGTCGCGTTCTATCTCTCGGGTCAGCTCCTCACCGAAGACTATTACGTCGCCAACAAGCTGGCGAAGGGGTTTCTCGGCACGCCGCATGTCGACACCAACTCGCGGTTGTGCATGGCGTCCTCGGTCGCCGGTCATCGCCGCAGCTTCGGCGCCGACGTGGTGCCGGGCTCTTATGCGGATCTGGACGAGGCCGATCTGATCGTGCTCGTCGGCTCCAACGCGGCGTGGTGCCACCCGGTCCTGTTCCAGCGCATCGTCGCGGCGCGCCGCGCCCGCGGCACGCGGCTGATCGTGATCGATCCGCGCCGCACCGCGACCGCGGAAGAGGCGGACCTGCATCTCGCGATCGCGCCCGGTCAGGACACGGTGTTGTTCTCCTGGCTGCTGACGCGGCTCGCCGACGGCGGAACGCTCGACCGTGCGTTCATCACGACGCACACGACCGGGCTCGACGAGACGCTCGCCCGCGCCCGTGAGATTGCGCCGTCGCTTGCCGCCACAGCCGCCCGCGCCGGTGTGACGGAGACCGCCGTGACGGCGTTCGTCGGCGCTTGGCGCGACACCGAGAAAGTCGTCACGGTCTACTCGCAGGGAGTCAACCAGTCGGCGCAGGGCACCGACAAGGTGACCAGCATCGTCGCCTGCCATCTCGCCACCGGCCGCATCGGAAAGCCCGGCACCGGGCCGCTGTCGTTCACCGGGCAGCCGAACGCGATGGGCGGCCGCGAGGTCGGCGGTCTCGCCAACATGCTGGCCGCGCACATGGGCTTCTCTCCGGCCGAGGTCGATCGCGTGCGCCGCTTCTGGAACGCACCGCACATCGTCACGGGCGAGGGGTTGAAGGCCGTCGATCTGTTCGGCGCCGTCGCCGACGGCCGCATCAAGGCGCTGTGGGTGATGGGTACCAACCCGGCCGCGTCGCTGCCGCGCGCCGACGCGGTGCGGGCGGCGCTGCAAAAGCTCGATCTGCTGGTGGTCTCCGAGAACGTCGCGTCGAATGACACGCTGTCCGCCGGCGCGCATATCAGGCTGCCGGCGGCTGCGTGGAGCGAGAAGGACGGCACCGTCACGAACTCCGAGCGGCGCATCTCGCGCCAGCGCGCCGTGCTGCCGCTGCCCGGCGAGGCGAAGCCGGACTGGTGGATCCTGTCGCGCGTCGCGGCGCGGCTCGGTCACGGCGCGGCGTTCGACGACACGAGCCCGGCCGCGATTTTCCGCGAGCACGCGGCGCTCTCCGGCTTCGAGAACGACGGGGCGCGGGCCTTCGACATCTCCGGCCTCGCCGATATCGCCGACGCGGAATACGACGCGCTGGCGCCGGTCCAGTGGCCGGTCCCGCGCGGAAAGCCGGAGGGCACGGCACGGCTGTTCGCCGCCGGCGGCTTCGCCACGCCGGACCGGCGCGCCCGCTTCGTGCCGACCGCGATCCCGGCGCCCGCCGCCGCCGCGTCGCCACGTTTTCCGCTGCGCCTCAACACCGGCCGCATCCGCGACCAGTGGCACACGATGACCCGCACGGGTCTCGCGCCGCGGCTCGGCGCGCACCGGCCCGAGCCCTTCGTCGAAGTTCATCCCGACGACGTCGCCCACTTCGGCCTTTCGGATGGCGGCTTCGCCAGGGTGGAGACGGCGCACGGCAGCGCGGTGCTGCGCGTCGTCGCGACCGACGTGGTGCGGCCGGGCGAGATCTTCGCGCCGATCCACTGGACCGCCGAGACGTCGTCGCACGGCCGCGTCGGGCCGCTGGTGCAGGGCGCGACCGATCCGTATTCGGGCCAGCCCGAAATGAAGGCGACACCTGCGGCCGTTGTCTGCGTGACGATGCGGCGCGCCGGCTTCGCGCTCTCGCGCGGGCCGTTGTCGCTGCCACGTGATCTGTGGTGGTCGCGCATCGCCGTGACCGGTGGATTCGCCTGGAGCCTCGCCGGAGACGCGCCGATCGAGGTGCTGGTGCCGTCCCTACGCACCCTGTTCTCGCAGTCCGAATGCGCCGAGCTTCACGATCCCGCCCGCGACGTGATCAGGATCGCGGCGTTCGCGGACGGCCGGCTCGCCGGCGCCGTCTTTCTCGGTCCGGCTGTGCGGGCACCGCGCTGGGAGACGCTGGCGCCGCTGCTCGGCGCGGCCGTCGCGCCGTCGACGCGCCTCGCCGTGCTCTCCGGCCGCGCGCCGGAGGGGACGCCGGCTTGCGGACCGCTGGTCTGCTCGTGCTTCTCGGTCGGGCGCGACGCGATCCTCGCGGCCGCCGCGGACGGCGCGACCGACACGGCCGCCATCGGCGTGGCCGTGAAGGCCGGCACCAATTGCGGCTCCTGCCTGCCCGAGCTGAAGCGGCTTCTCGCGGAGGTGTCTCGTGCGGCAGCCTGACCGTCACGCGGTTGAACGCCACCCGGAGGAGACCCGCGCCGGTGGGCTCGCGCCGCTCGCCGTGTTGCCCGTGTTCGTGCCGTTGCGTGGCCAGCGGGCGGTCGTGATCGGCGGCCATGCCGGCGCGGCCTGGAAGGCGCGGCTGCTCGCCTCGGCCGGTGCCTGCGTCGACGTGATCGCCGAGGAGATCTCCGACGAGATGCACGCCGCGCCGCAGTCGGTGCCGGACGGCGCCGTCGCGCTCCATGCTCGCGCCTGGCGGCCCGACGATCTCGCCGGCGCACGCTTCGTCGTCGTCGCGCTGGAGGACGAGGTGGATGCGCAGGCCGCCGTCGCGGCGGCGCGCCAGGCCGGCGCCATCGTCAACGCGGTCGACCGGCCGCATCTGTGCGACGTGCAGTTCGGCGCCATCGTCAATCGCTCGCCGCTCGTCGTCGGCATCTCGACCGACGGGGCCGCGCCGGTTCTCGCCCAGACGCTGCGCTCCAGGATCGAGGCGCTGATCCCGCTCGGCCTGGCGCGTTGGCTCGACGCCGCCAAGGCTTGGCGGGCCGAGGTCGCTGATCGCGTCGCTTGCATGACGGCGCGCCGCGCCTTCTGGCAGCGCTTTGCCGACCGCGCATATCAAGAGCCCGATCGCAGCCCGACGCGGGACGACCTCGACGATCTGCTCGCCGGCGGCGCCGGCGACAAGGAGGGGAGCATCGTGCTGGTCGGTGCCGGTCCGGGCGATCCCGAGCTGATGACGCTCAAGGCCGTGCGGGCGCTGCGCAGCGCCGACGTGGTGCTCTACGACGATCTCGTCTCGCCCGAGGTGCTCGCCTTTGCGCGGCGGGAGGCCCGCACGCTCCTCGTCGGCAAGACCGGCCATCGCCCGTCCTGTCGGCAGGACGACATCAATGCCCTGATGGTCGGTCTCGCCCGGCAGGGCAAGCGGGTGGTGCGGCTGAAGAGCGGCGATCCCGGTGTGTTCGGGCGCGCCGGCGAGGAGATCGCGGCGGCGCGCGCGGCCGGGATCCGGGTCGCCGTGGTGCCGGGCGTCACGGCTGCGCAGGGCGCGGCGGCCAGCCTCTCCGTGTCGCTCACCGCCCGCGGCGTCGCGCGTCGCGTGCAGTACGTCACGGGTCACGATCGCGATGCACGCCTGCCCGACGATCTCGACGGCGCGGCGCTGGCCGATCCGTCTGTCACCACCGTCGTCTACATGCCGCGCAAGACCTTGCCGGCCCTTGTCGCGCGGGCGCTCGCGGCCGGGCTGCCCCCGACGACGCCCGCCATCGCCGTGGCGAGCGCGAGCCGACCCGACGAACGCGACGTGATCACGACCGTCGCGTCATTAGCTGAGGATATCGAAGCGCTCGCGGCTGGTCCGTGCGTCGTGATGATCGGCGAAGCGATGCGGGCGGCGGCACGTGAACGACTCTCCGACGACGTGAGTCAGTATTCGTCCCGAGGTCCGGCCTGCATGACCGCCATGCGGAATTCTGTCGCGGCGCGTGTCTGATCACGTCGGATCACAACGTCAGGGCAGTCGAAACGGCGCTCCACGGAATGCCGCGTTTACGACGTTCGAGCCAGCGTGGTCGGGTCGAAATGCCACGGCCCGTTGCATGTTTCCATGTTCGCGACGGTCCGGTGACGGTGCAACCGGTAACGCCGCGGCCTCGGGTCGAGATGAATTATAAACGATATTTCTGGAGTCTTTATTAGTAAGTGCACATTACCGGGGCGATCACCTGTTAAGTCTGGCTTAAAGCCGGACCGGGTAAGTCCCGTGGCGGAAAGACCAAAGGCGGCAATGCCATAATCGCATCGCCCCGACGATCGCCACAGGTGTGTACCGTGATCACTACCAATCAGAATGCTGTTCCGGAGGTCGCGGTCGTCGACCTCGCCGGTGCGCAGACGGTCCGCACCATCGCGGCTGCGCACGAGCGACTCCGGGCCGAGCTCGACCGCGCCGACGCGGTGCGGATCCGGCTCGACGACGTCTCCGAATTCGACCTCACGCTCGTCCAGCTCGTTCTCGCCGCCCGGCGCAGCGCGCGGGCGGCCGGCAAGTCTCTCGATCTCGCTGCGCCCGCCAGGGGCGCGCTGCGCCGCGCGCTCGATCGCGCCGGCTTCCTCGCCACCGATCCCGCCGACCCGTGCGGCGGCGCTGCGTTCTGGCTGCAAGCAACGGATCATCCATGAGCAAGACCATCCTCAACGTCGACGACTCCGCCAGCGTGCGCCAGATGGTGCAGCTCACGCTGCAGGGCGCCGGATACCGCGTGCTGCAGGCGAACGACGGCGCCGACGGCCTCGCCAAGGCGAAGGCCAACCCGGTCGACATGATCGTCACGGATCTCAACATGCCGGTGATGAACGGCCTCGCGCTGATCCGCGAGCTGCGCAAGCTGCCGAGCTATCGCGGCGTGCCGATCCTGTTCCTCACCACCGAATCCGACGCCAACGTGAAGAAGGAGGCCAAGGAGGCGGGCGCCACCGGCTGGATCACCAAGCCGTTCCAGCAGGATCAGCTCGTCGCCGTGGTCAGGAAGGTCCTCGGCGCATGACCATCGTCGACGCAGCGGACACGTTCCGCCAGGAAGCCCAGGAGCTGCTCGAGCAGCTCGAGCACACGCTCCTCGACCTCGAGCACCGGCCCGGCGACGCGGACCTGATCGACGCTGCCTTCCGGGCGCTCCATACGTTGAAGGGCTCGGGCGCGATGTTCGGTTTCGACCGGCTCGCCGCCTTCACGCATCACGTCGAGACCGCGTTCGATCGCGTCCGCAAGGGCGAGGTGGCGGCGACCGCCGAGCTGATCGCGCTCACCCTGCACGCGAAGGATCAGATGCGGCGCCTGATCGAGGCGCCGGTCGAGGCCGACGAGGCGGCCAGCGACACGATTCTTCGTGGGCTCCACCTGATCCTCGCGAGCGGGCCGACGACCAGCGCGGCGCGCGCCGCCGCGACCGGTGTGGCACCGCCCGCCGGCGCGGTCCCGGTGGCGGCCGGCGCAGAGCAGATCTTCCGGGTGACGTTCCGTCTGCCCAAGGGCGCGATGGCGACCGGCACCAATCCGCTCCTGCTGATCGAGGATCTTCATTCGCTCGGCACCGCGACCGTGATGGCGCGCATCGGCGAGGTTCCCGCACTCGACGAGATCGATCCGCTCGATTGTCACGTCGGCTGGGAGGTGCTGCTCACCACCGCGAAGCCGCGCGACGCGATCGAGGAGGTGTTCATGTTCCTCCTCGACGACATGGAGCTGAGCATCGAGACGGTCGCTTCGGACGCGGCTGCTTTCGTGCCGCAAGGCACTTCGACGGACGTTCCGGTCCTGTCCGATCCGCCGGCCGGGTGGAGCGCCCTCGATCGGCGCAGCGACGCCGGCGAGCCTCGCAGCGAGCCTCTTGCCGGTCCGCGTGCCGACTCTCGCGCCGCGTCGTCCACCGAGACGGCCGCTCCGGCCGCAGCGGGTCAGGCCGCGTCCGGCAACGGCGCGGGAGCCGCGCCCGCCGGCCGCCACGGCGCCGGCAGCATCCGGGTGCCGGCCGAGCGGCTCGACGAGCTGATGGACCGGGTCGGCGAGCTCGTCATCGCCCAGTCGCGGCTCAAGCAGATCGCCGCCGCCTCGCACGACCCGCAGGTGAAGTCCGTCACAGAGGAGATCGAGCGGCTGGCTCGCGAGCTGCAGGACACCACCATGGGTGTCCGCATGATGCCGATCGGCTCGCTGTTCGGCCGATTTCGCCGACTCGTTCACGACCTCTCCCGCGATCTCGGCAAGGACATCGAGCTCATCACGTCCGGCGAGGAGACCGAGCTCGACAAGACCGTGATCGAGCGGCTCGCCGATCCGCTCGTCCACCTCATCCGCAACGCCGCCGACCACGGCCTCGAGCCGCGCGACGGGCGCGCCGCCGCCGGGAAGCCGGCGACCGGCCGGGTCTCGCTCACCGCCCGCCACGCCGGGGCCGCCGTGCTGATCTCGGTCGGCGACGACGGCCGCGGGCTCGATCGCGATCGCATCCAGGCGCGCGCCGAGGAGAACGGGCTGATCGCGCCGGGCACCCGGCTCGCCGACGAGGAGCTGTTCAAGATCATCTTCGCGCCGGGCTTCTCGACGGCCCGCGAGGTAACGAATCTGTCCGGCCGCGGAGTCGGCATGGACGTGGTGAAGCGCACCATCGACGACCTGCGAGGCTCGATCGACGTGAAGAGCACGCCGGGCCTCGGCTCCGAGGTGACGTTGCGCCTGCCGCTCACCCTGGCCATCATCGACGGCCTCCTGGTCCGGGTCGGCAAGGGCCGCTACGTCATCCCGCTCGGCGCGGTCGAGGAGTGCGTCGAGCTCACCCCGGAGGAGGATCTGCGCGCAAAGGGCCGCTGCTTCCTCAACATCCGGGGCGATCTCGTTCCCTATATCCGGCTGCGCGAGCAGTTCGCCTCGCGACTGCCGCCCGATCCTTATCAGAAGGTCGTCATCGTCTCGGCCGCCGGCTTCCGGGTCGGTCTCGTGGTCGACCAGGTGATCGGCGACCATCAGACGGTCATCAAGTCGCTGTCGCGGCTGCACGCGGGCATCGGCGTGTTCTCCGGCGCCACCATCCTGGGAGACGGCAGCGTCGCCCTCATCCTCGACGTGCCGCAGCTCGTCGCCGACGGGCAGGCCGCCGAGGAGCGGCTCAAGGCCGCGAGCTGAGCCGCGAAGGATCACGCCATGAACCGCTTCGAAACGTCAGATCACGATGCCGGCCGGCCCCTCGAGGTGCTGACCATGGATCTGCAGGGCCAGACCTTCGCGCTCGAGGCGTCGCAGGTCCGCGAGATCCTCGATCTCGTGCCCGTCACCGAGGTGCCCGGCAGCGAGCCCTTCGTCAACGGGCTGATCAACGTGCGCGGCAAGGTCGTGCCGCTCGCCGACCTGCGCCTGAAGTTCGACATGGAGCAGGGGCCCGACACGATCGACACCCGTATCGTCGTCACCGAGATCGAGATCGACCGGGTGCCGACCGTGATCGGAATCCGAGCCGACAAGGTCCACGAGGTGACCGAGCTCGCCGCCTCGGCGTTGGAGGACGTGCCGCGCGTCGGCACCCGCTGGCGGCAGGACTATATCCGCTTCATCGGCAAGCGCGGCGACGACTTCATCGTCGTTCCCGATCTCGCCCGCATTCTGTCACCGTCGTCGGCCGATCCGGCTCTCGACACAACCAAGTCAGAGCGACGACCGACCTGTTCGCCGGCCGCGCGTTCAGGAGATCTGTGATGCGCTTCACCATCAAGCTCAAGCTGGCCCTCGCCTTCGCCGTGGTCATCGTCCTGTCCGGCGTCACCGCCTGGCTCGGCATCTCGAACCTCGCCTCGCTGGACGCGACGCTCGCCCGGGTCGTCGAGGTGCCGGTCCAGCGTCTGGCCTTCTCGCTCGAGATGAACACCTCCCTCGTCTCGATCGTGCGTGCCGAGCTGAACATGCTCATGGCCGAGACCAAGGACGAGGTCGCCCGCTACGGCAACGACCTCGTCCAGGAGCGGCAGTCGCTCATGAGCCGCATCGACAAGGCCGACGAGACGGCGGCGGCGCAGTACAAGTCGATCTGGGCCAACAACCGGAGCCTGCTCAACCAGATCGGCGGGCTGCAGGACAAGATCCGCCTGCTGGTCGACCAGGGCGCCCGTGATCAGGCGCGGGCGATCTCGACCGGCGAGCGACGCAAGCTGACGGCCGATCTCCAGAAGCAGTTCGAGCGCGGCGCCGACATCAATCGCGGTCTGCTCGAAGACGCCAAGAAGGCCGCCAATGCGCAGTACGAGAGTGCCCGTGATCTGATGCTCGGCGTCGTCGGCGCCTCGCTCCTGTTCGCCGCCGTGATCGCGATCTGGATGGCGACCGGCATCAGCCGCAGCCTCGCCCGGGCCGGCGCGCTCGCCCAGGCGGTCGCCGCCGGCGACCTCACCCGGACCGTCGACTCGGCGTCCAGGGACGAGATCGGCGACCTCATCGGCCACGTCAACGCGATGGTGGAGAAGCTGCGCCAGGTCGTCGCCGAGGCGCTCGCCGCGGCCGACAACGTTTCGGCCGGCAGCCAGGAGCTGTCGTCGAGCGCCGAGGAGCTGTCGGAAGGCGCGACCGAGCAGGCTGCGTCGGCCGAGGAGGCCTCGTCCTCGATGGAGGAGATGGCCGCGAACATCAAGCAGAACGCCGACAACGCGACCCAGACCGAGACGATCGCCCGCAAGTCGGCCTCCGATGCCGAGTCGAGCGGCGACGCGGTGGGCCGCGCCGTCGAGGCGATGCGCACCATCGCCGAGAAGATCACCATCGTGCAGGAGATCGCCCGTCAGACCGATCTCTTGGCCCTCAACGCGGCCGTCGAGGCGGCGCGCGCCGGCGAGCACGGCAAGGGGTTCGCGGTCGTCGCGTCGGAAGTGAGAAAGCTCGCCGAGCGCAGCCAGACCGCGGCGGCCGAGATCGGCACGCTGTCGTCGCAGACCGTCAAGGCGGCCCAGGAGGCCGGCGAGATGCTCACGCGCCTGGTGCCGGACATCCGGCGGACCGCCGAGCTGGTGTCGGAGATCAGCGCGGCGTGCCGCGAGCAGGACATCGGCGCCGAGCAGATCAACACGGCGATCCAGCAGCTCGACAAGGTGACGCAGCAGAACGCCTCGGCGTCCGAAGAGATGTCGGCGACCTCGGAGGAGCTGGCCGCCCAGGCCGAGCAGCTCCAGGCCAGCATCGCCTATTTCCGCACCGAGGAGAGCGCGACGGTGGCGCCCGTCGCGGCGGTGCGACGGGCGACGGCCGGCAAGGCCGCGGCCGTGAAGTCTGGCGCGGCGGAGCGCCCGATGCGTCCGGCCGGCAAGGCGGCGAGCGGCGCCAACAAGCTCGTCGATCAGGTGCGCGCCGCCTATGCGACGCCTGCCCGGGCGCCGGGCAAGGCCGGCTTCCGCCTCGACATGACGTCCGGCGGGCCGGATGCACACGACGTCCAGTTCGAGCGGGCGAGCTGACCCCATGTCGCAGACCAGTGCCGGCGAGACCTTCTATGTCACGATCGGGATCGGCCGCGAGATCTTCGCCGTCCCGGTGTCCATGGTGCTCGAGATCCTGCCGACCCAGCAGGTGTTCCGCATCCCCGACGCGCCGGCGCATCTCGACGGCCTGATCGACGTGCGCGGTCGCGCCGTCGCCGTCATCGACCTGCGGACCCGGCTCGGCCTGCCGCGTGTCGCGGGCGACGAGCAGACCCGCATCGTCGTGCTCGACGTGCCGCTGCCCGGCCGCACCCTCGCGATCGGCCTCACCGCCGATCGGGTGTTCGAGGTTGCGGCCCTCGACGAGGGGCGGCTCGAGCCGCCGCCCGACATCGGCGTGGCGTGGAGCCACGATCACATCCTCGGCGTCGGCCGTCACGGTGGCGGCTTCGTCGCCGTGCTCGACATCGTCCGCCTGTTCACGTCGGACCCGGCCGTCCTCACCGCGCAGCGGGCGATGCCCGCGGCCCGGGACGACGGCGCGGCCCCGACCGTGCGAGCCGCCTGACGTATCGCTGACGTGCCCTGAAACGCCCTGACGTGCCTGAAGTACGCTGAACTACCCCGAAGTGCCCTGAAGTGCCCTGAAGTGCCCTTACCAGGAATGCCCCGATGCGACTCACGATCAAGCTGAAGCTCGCTCTCGCCTTCGCGACCATCATCGTCTTGTCGGGCATCACGGCCTGGCTCGGCGTCTCGAGCCTCGCCGCGCTCGACCAGACGCTGCAGACCGTTGTCGACGTTCCCGCCCATCGTCTCGCGATGTCGCTTCAGATGAACGCCGATCTTCTCACGCTGGTGCGAGCCGAGAAGAACGCCGTCCTGGCTTCCGGAAGGGACGAGGTCGACCGGTTCGCCGGTGAGATCTCGACCCGTCGCCGCGACCTGATGTCCCGCTTCGAAAAGGCGGAGGAGGGAACGACTGCACTGGGCAGGCCGCTGTGGGCCGCGGCCCGAAGCGGCCTCCATCAGCTCGGCGCCACCCAGGACAAGATTCTCGACGCGATCCGCCGAGGCAACCGCGACGACGCGGCGGCGCTGTCGTCGACCGAGGCCCGCCAGCATGTCGGCGAGGTTCAGAAGAGCCTGGAGAGCCTCAACGACATCAACCGAAAGCGCCTCGCCGACGCGAAGGCCTCTGCCGCACAGCAATACGAGAGCGCCCGGACGATGCTGATCGGCCTCGTCGCCTTTGCGCTCGTGGTCGCGGTCGGTACCGCCCTGTTCATGGCGCTGTCGATCAGTCGCGGCCTCGCCAAGGCCGGCACGCTCGCGAAGGCGGTCGCCATCGGCGATCTGAGCCAGGAGATCACCGTCAAATCGAACGACGAGATCAAGGATCTGGTCGACTCGCTCAACCAGATGACGGACAACCTGCGGACCAACGCCCAGGTCGCCGACACGATCGCCAACGGCGACCTCACCGTGCGGGTGGAGCGCTTCTCCGACAAGGACACGCTCGGCATCGCGCTGGAGCGCATGGTGGCGAAGCTGCGCCAGGTCGTCGCCGAGTCGCTCTCGGCGGCCGATAACGTCTCGGCCGGCAGCCAAGAACTGTCGTCGAGCTCGGAGGAGCTGTCGCAGGGCGCGACCGAGCAGGCCGCCTCGGCCGAGGAAGCGTCGTCCTCGATGGAGGAGATGGCCTCCAACATCAAGCAGAACGCCGACAACGCCACCCAGACCGAGAAGATCGCCCGCCAGTCCTCCGAGGACGCGGAGAAGAGTGGCGAGGCGGTCGGCCGTGCCGTCGAGGCGATGCGCACCATCGCCGAGAAGATCACCATCGTGCAGGAGATCGCCCGCCAGACCGATCTGCTCGCGCTCAACGCGGCTGTCGAGGCGGCACGCGCCGGCGAGCACGGCAAAGGCTTCGCAGTCGTCGCGTCCGAGGTGCGGAAGCTCGCCGAGCGCAGCCAGACCGCGGCGGCCGAGATCGGCACGCTGTCGTCGCAGACCGTCAAGGCGGCGCAGGAGGCGGGCGAGATGCTCACGCGCCTCGTGCCCGACATCCGGCGGACCGCCGAGCTGGTCTCGGAGATCAGTGCGGCGTGCCGCGAGCAGGATATCGGCGCCGAGCAGATCAACCAGGCGATCCAGCAGCTCGACAAGGTGACGCAGCAGAACGCCTCCGCCTCCGAAGAGATGTCGGCGACCTCGGAGGAGCTTGCGGCCCAGGCCGAGCAGCTGCAGACCAGCATCGCTTATTTCCGCACCGACGAGAGCGCGGCGGCTGCGCCCGCCGCGGCGCGCCGTCCGGCCGCCGGCCGGACGCCCTCCGGCAAGCCGGCCGCCTCGAAGGCGACCATGGCGGAGCCGCCGGCACGTGCCGCTTCCCGCCCGGTCGCGAGCGGCGCCAACAAGCTCGTCGAGCAGGTGCGGGCCGCCTACGCCCAGCCGCAGGCCAGGGCCCAGACCACGACCCAGACGCGCGGCGGCTTCAAGCTCGACCTCTCGTCGGGCGGGCCGGATGCGCATGACGCGCAGTTCGAGCGTGCGAGCTGAGGCGGGCCGAGGTCGTGAGCCGAGCACTCGCCAGGGCGTCCGCCGATGCCGACACCGGGGCCGCCGAGCCGAGCTGGGTCGACGGCCACGATCGGCTGGGCGCGCGGGACTTCCAGCGTCTCGCCGCCTTCATTCACGACTACAGCGGCATAAAGGTGCCGCCGTCGAAGTCGACCATGATCGAGGGGCGGCTGCGCAAGCGCGTGCGGGCCCTCGGCATGCGCAGCCTCGACGAGTACTGCAAATACCTTTTCAACGGTCAGGGGCTCGCCGCCGAGGAGGTCCATCTGATCGACGTGGTCACCACCAACAAGACCGAGTTCTTCCGCGAGCCGGAGCATTTCCGCATCCTCACGGAGAGTGTGCTGCCGCAGATCGCCGCCGAGCGGCGGATCTCGGTGCGTGCGCCCGTGAAGGTGTGGAGCGCTGCCGCCTCGACCGGCGCCGAGGCCTACACGATCGCCATGGTGCTGGCCGAGCAGCAACGCCGCACGCCGGAGCTGTCCGGCGTCGTCTATGCGACCGACATCTGCACCGAGGTTCTCGGCACCGCGCAGGGCGGGATCTTCCCGCAGGAGATGGTGGCGCCGGTCCCGGCCGAGATGCGCACCCGCTACGTGATGCGGGCGAAGGACCGGTCGTCGCGCCTCGTGCGCATGGTGCCGGAGCTGCGCGCCATGGTGCAGTTCGGCCGCCTCAACCTGATGGACGCGAGCTACGCGATGGAGCGCGACCTCGACATCGTGTTCTGCCGCAACGTCCTCATCTATTTCGACAAGCCGACGCAGCTCGCGGTGCTGCGCCGGCTCTGCGATCATCTTCGGCCGGGGGGCTGGCTGTTCCTCGGCCATTCCGAGACGCTGTCGGGCTTCGACCTGCCGGTGCGGCCGGCCGGCACGGCCGTCTATCGTCGGAGCTGAGCCATGGCGGCGCCGGTCCGGGTTCTGGTCGTCGACGACTCCGCCTCGGTGCGGCAGACGCTGGCCGGCATCCTGGCCGAGGATCCGGACATCGCGGTGATCGGCACGGCGTCCGATCCGTTCGTGGCGGCGAAGCGGATCCAGTCCGAGGTGCCGGACGTGATCACGCTCGACGTCGAGATGCCGCGCATGGACGGCATCACGTTCCTGCGCAAGCTGATGAGCCAGCGGCCGGTGCCCGTGGTGATGTGCTCGTCGCTCACCGAGGCCGGCTCCGAGACCCTGGTCCAGGCGCTGGAGGCCGGCGCCGTGGACGTCATCCAGAAGCCCCGGATGGGCGTCACCCAGTTCCTGATCGAGTCGCGGCTGCGCATCTGCGACGCCGTCAAGGCGGCGGCGCGGGCGCGGCTGCACTGCCTGCCGCGCCGATCGACTCTCACGGTGCAGAAGAAGCTGACCGCCGACGTGATGCTGGCGCCGCCGCGCGCCAGCCAGGCGATGGCGCGCACCACCGAGACCGTGGTCTGCATCGGCGCCTCGACGGGCGGCACCGAGTCACTGCGCGCCGCGCTCGAGGTGCTGCCGGCCGACTGCCCGCCGATCCTGATCGTCCAGCACATGCCGGAGATGTTCACGGCCGCCTTCGCGCGCCGGCTGAACGGCCTGTGCGCCGTGGAGGTGAAGGAGGCGGCCAATGGCGACACCGCGCTGCGCGGCCGCGTGCTGATCGCGCCGGGCGATCGCCACATGATGCTCCAGCGCAGCGGTGCGCGCTATTACGTCGAGATCAAGGACGGGCCGCTGGTGTCGCGTCATCGCCCCTCGGTCGACGTCCTGTTCCGCTCGGCCGCACGCTATGCGGGGGCGAACGCGGTCGGCATCATCATGACCGGGATGGGCGACGACGGGGCTCGCGGGCTCCTCGAGATGAAGCAGGCCGGCGCCCACACGGTGGCCCAGGACGAGGCGACCTCGGTGGTGTTCGGCATGCCCAAGGAGGCGATCGCGCTAGGCGCCGCCGACCGTGTGCTGCCGCTCGATCGCCTGCCGGCGGAGATTCTTCGCGCCGGCGGGTGAGACGCGTCGCTACTCCACTTTCGTATTGGACGAATCAGATCCAGCGTCCGCTCGTCTCCGCGAAAGCGGGGACCCAGGGGCGACATGGCCCGGTGCCCTTGTATGCCGCCTTCGCGGGCATGAGCGGAGACCGGGGCGACGTCGGCCGGGGCGGCTTCAGACTCCGGACAGGCTCCCGCCGGCCTCGGACGACTCGAGATTTCAGAAGAGGAAGTCGTCGACGCTCGCCTCGGCCGCTGCCGCGACGGCCGGCGCCGGCGCCGCGGCGGCGAGTGGCGGAGCCCCGGCGTGGAGCGGCAACCCGCCGGAGCGGCGGGGGGCGGGCGCGGTCCGGGCGTGGACCTCGCGCTCGCGTGCCATGGTGTATCGGCTCGCGATGTCGGCCAGCATGGCGTCGGCGGCGGCGCCCTTCGGCAATGGTCCTGTGCCGGTCGCCGCCGCGGCGAGCCGCGCCGCGTTCTCGCGCAACGCCGTCTCGATCGTCTCGGCGCGGGCGAGCCCGGCCGCCGTGTCGGCGAGGAGGTCGATCACGGTGGTTCCGTCGCGTCCGAGCGAGGCGAGCGCCTCGGCCAGTGTCGCGCCGACGCCGTGCAGGCAGGCGATCGCGGTGCCGATGTCCTCGATCACGCCGGTGATCTCGGCGCGCCGCGCGGCCTGTCGCTCGCCCGCCAACGCCTCGGCCGTGTCGACGATGGTGCGCACGTCGGTGCCGGCCGCAACGGCCTCGGTCGCGGTGCGGGCCGACGACCGGGTGAGCTCGTCCGCGACGACGGCGAGCGGCCGCCCGACGGTCCCGAGCCGGCTGCTCTTCAGCGTCGCGTTGACGCCCATGATGCGGATGTCGGCCTCGACGGCCCGCACCGTGCCGATATGGCCGACCAGCCGCTCGGCGATGCGCAGCACCTGCGCCATGATGCGGTCGGCGGTGTCGCGGGCGGTGCGCACGCTCTCGAACAGCAGGCGGGTGCGCGACACGTCCGCTTCGAGCTCGCTCAGGAAGGACTCGTCGCCCCGGCTCGCCGAGCCGTAGACGTCGCGGCCGAGCCGGACGACCTCGCGCGCGTCGTCGCCGAGGCGGGCGAGCGAGCGGTGCACGGCCGCGATCTCGCCGGCGAGCTGGTCGGCCGCGTCGGCGAGCTGCGCCGCCTGCAGGGCGCAGCCCTGGCCGACGAGGGAGCGCCGTGCGTCGGGATCGAGATCGGCGAAGGCCCCGCTGCGGTCGTGACCCTCGGCGATCCGGGCCAGGAGGCCTGCGGTCGCGACGACGTGCTCGATGCGCTGCCGGGTGGCGTCGCCGCATTGCAGCGCCATGACGACCCGTCCGACCCCGTCGGCGAGCCGCCGGGACCGGATGCCCACCTCGGCGGCGGCGCCGGCGGCGCAGCGCGACCGATCGGTGATCAGCGCGATGCTCGCCTCCAGCCGGCGCGGCACCTGCGCGATCGTCTCGGCGTGGCGGGCCGAGAACTCCGACTCGCCCTTCGAGGCGGAGCCGAGATGGGCCGCGACCTCGGCCAGCTCGGCGCGGAAGTTCTGCAGATTGGTGGTGGTGACGGCGAGCGAGCGCCCGATGCCGCCGATGTAGTCGAGGAACTCCGCCCCCGCCGAACCGATGCCCGACGCGGTGATCCGGGCATTGATGGTCAGCACGTCGATGGTGCGGATCTCCTTGGCGATCTCGTCGATGCGCCGGCGCAGCCGATTGGTCACGCCGATCAGCTCGTCGAGCGCGGCGTGCTCGTCGCGACGATCGCCGCCGAGGGTGGCGGCCCGCGCCGCGACGGCCGACAGGCTGCCGGTGGCGCGCCGGAATGCGTCGCCGTCCAGCTCGCCCTGCAGGCTGCCGAACCGCTCGACGAGATGCTCGAGAAGTCCGACCGCATCGCCCAGCCGGCGCCCGGTGTCGAGAAACGTCTCCTCCGCCACGCCGGCCGTATCGCCGAGTGCCTTGGCAGTGGCGAGGATGATGTCGCGCAAGGTCGGTCCCGCAGGCTCGGCGGCGGCCGCGATCGAGGCCGGACAGGGAACCGCCGCCGCGCCGCCGGCGACGAAGGTGACTTACCATGGTGACTTCGGGTTAAGGTCCGGTTGAGGCGGCGCCCCGGCGCGTGCGGTCGACGCGCGGCGGCTCTGCGTGCAAATTCGCACGCTGGGCGCGGTGATTCCGGACCACCGTCTTCGGATCGCCGTGGCGTTCAAGCAGGGGCGAGGTCGGGCGATCTCCGAGCGCGGCGAAGTGTGGAACAAAGGTGCTTCAGTAAAACTGCGTTTGTTCGGTGTTTAACGTTCCGGGAGGCCGTCGTGGTGTAGTAGGCATCGGTACGCATCATGACAGTTCTGCGTGGTTTTACCGAAGTGTCTGAATTTTGATCTTTCTATATTGAGTTTGTTTTCGAGGAGCCTGCATGAACATCGGATGGACGCCGAGGGCGTCGTCTCCGCCCCCTCCGCACCCGTCCCCGGGCACGGCGGCCGGGCCGGCGCCCGTCGGCGGCGGCTTCGCTCCGTCCGGCCTGTCGATCCGCCAGCGTCTCGTGCTGATCGTGCTGATGGCGGCGATCCCGATGGTGCTGCTGTCGGTCGACATCGTCTGGCGGCTGGCCGAGCGCGAGCGCGACAACAACACCCAGGCGATCCTCTACGCGGCCCACTCGGTGCTCAGCGCCGTCGAGGCGCAGCTCGGCAACTACGCCGCGGTCGGGCAGGCGCTCGGCGAATCGCCGGCGCTCCAGAGCGACGATCTCGCGGTGTTCCGAGGCGAGGCGGAGCGCGCCATGATCGGCCTCCCCGGCGCCTGGGTGACGCTGATTTCGGCGGACGGGCAGCAGGTGATCAACACGCTTCTGCCGCCCGGCGATCCGTTGCCGCGCGCCCCCGAGAGCGTCATGGCCGGGGCGCGCTTGGCGTTCGCCGAGCGGCGCGTCGTGATCACCGATGTGGTGAAGGGCCCGGTGGCGGGCGGACCGGTGGTCGGCGCCGGCGTGCCGGTGCTGCGCGACGGCCGGCCGGCCTACTATCTGGTGATCGGGGTGCTCGCCGATACGTTCCGGGAATTGCTCAACACCCGGCAGATGCCGCAGGGATGGATCGCCGCCATCGTCGATCGCGACGGAAATTTCGTCGCCCGGTCGCTCGATCACGAGCGTTGGGTCGGCCGGCCGGCCTCGCAGGGCTGGCGCGCCGTCATGCATGCCGACGGCATGTCCGAGGTCAACAGCGTCGAAGGGCGGCCGCTGATCACGGCGACCTCGCGGTCGTCACTCGGCTGGGCCGTCGGTGTCGCGACCGAGAAGACCGTGTTCGAGGCGCCGATCCGCCGCACCATGCTCACGGCGGCGTTGCTGACCTCCGCCGTGGCACTGATGAGCATGCTGCTCGCCGGCTTCGCGGCGCGCCGCGTCACCGGACCGATCGCGGCGCTGGAGGCCGGTGCCGTGCGCCTGGAGCGCGGCGAGCCGCCCGATGTCCGCCCCACGGGCGTGCCGGAGGTCGACCACGCGCTGTTCGCGCTCGACACCGCGGCCCGCACGATCGCTGCGCGCGAGCGGTCGCTGCGCGAGAACGAGAGCCGCATCGCCGCCATCCTGGATGTGCTCCCGGTCGGCGTCGCCCTGGTCGATCGCGACGGCCGGATCATCGTCGGCAACGGCAACTACCGCCGCTTCGTCCCGCAGGTGGTGGCGTCGCGCGACGAGATGCGGCAGGAGCTGTGGGAGGGCTGGGACGCCAACGGCCGGCGGATTGCGCCCGAGGCTTTCCCGTCCGCGCGAGCCCTGCGCGGCGATCCGGTCTGGCCGGGCGTCGAGCTGTTCTTCCGCGGCGACGACACACAGCCGGCGACCTGGACTCGGGTCGCGGCGCTGCCGTTCCGCGACGAGAGCGGCGAGATCTCCGGCGCCGTGCAGATGATCGTCGACATCGATATGGAACGCCGGGCCGAGGAGGAGCGCCGCACCCTGCAGGCCGAGCTGCTGCATCTGTCGCGAGTCTCGGACATGGGCCAGATGGCGGCGGCGCTCGCCCACGAGCTGAACCAGCCGCTCACCGCGGTCGCCGTCTACATCGGCGCCTGCCAGAAGCTGGTCGGTTCCGGCCCCCTCGAAGAGGGACGCCGCGACAAGCTCGGCGAGCTGCTGCGGTCGACCAGCGAGCAGGCGTTGCGGGCCGGCGAGATCATCCGCCAGCTGCGCGAGTTCGTCCGCAAGGGCGAGAACGAGCTGCGGGTGGTGAGCGCCGCCGCACTGATGCGCGAATCCTGCACGCTGGCGCTCGCGGCGGCGCGCCACAAGGACGTGGTGGTCCGGCTCGACGTCGACGCGCCCGGCGAGATCCTCGTCAACAAGGTGCAGATCCAGCAGGTCGTGTTCAACCTGGTGCGCAACGCGGTCGAGGCGATGGAGACGAGCGAGCGCAAGGAGTTGGCGATCCGGCTCGTCACCGGGCGGGACCGGATGGAGCTGCGGATCGCCGACACCGGCAGCGGCCTCGCTCCCGAGATCGCCGACCGGCTGTTCATGCCGTTCGTCTCCACCAAGACGCAGGGCATGGGCATCGGCCTCTCGGTGTGCCGCAACATCATCGAGGCCCATCACGGGCGGATTTCCGCCGAGCCCAACCCGGGTGGCGGCACCGTTTTCAAGTTCTGGCTGCCGCTGCTGCGCGACGAGTGAGGACGGCGCCGGCCGCCGCGCAGCCGGTCCTCACGGGCGACCGCCGACCCGCATGGCCGGCATGGCGGTCGGGGCTCCGGTCGCCTGCGCGTCGGGGCTTCCGGTCGGCTCGCTCCCCGACCGGACGCCGGATGCCGCGGCGCGCGCCGCCGCCCGCCGGGCCTCCCGTTCGGCGCGGCGTTCCGCCCGACGCGCGGCGCGTCGCTCGGCCTTGGTCTGCCGGCGCGACTCGACTTTGCGGTCGGGCTCGGGGTCGGCTGCCGCGGCGAGCCGCTCGGGTGCATAGGCATAGGCGCGGTCGATCTCGCTCAGATATTGTCGAGTCGCCTTCGGCAGGCGTCCGGCTTCGCGCAGCGGCGTGAAGTCCGCGGCATCGTGCGGCGCGCGGCCGCGTCCGGTGAAGACGTGCACGCCGGCCTCGGTGACGACGATGTCGCCGCGTTCCAGCGTCGCGTCCTCGCGCAGCCGCGCCAGCGCTCCCTCAACGGAGGCGCCGCAGCGGCAGCCGGGCGTCAGCGACGTGCGGTGCGCGAAGGCGGTCGGGAGGGCGCCGTAGCGCTTGCCGCGCGACGAGACCGCATCGGCGATGCCGTCAGGGCCGTCGTCGCCGCCGCGGAACACCATCGTCTCGGTCCCCGGGCAGAGCGCGTCGCAGCGCCGCTCGGCGGCCGCGCCACTGAGGTCGTTGCCGATCGGGATGTAGTAGCCGTCGCAGGTTCGCACGCACCAGGCCCGGCCCCTAGTCGACCGGCGGGTCTCGGTGCCGCGCGAGCGCGGCGTGATGGTGATCGACGGCCGTTGCGGCTTGCCTTGCGGCGCGCCCCATGGATGCCCGAAGGGTGTTCCCCAGGATGGGGCTCCCCAGGACGGGGCTCCCCACGCCGGCCGTGCCGGCGCGCTGCCCCAGCCCGACCATTCGCGTCGCCAGAAGTCGAGTGCGTCGTTGGCCTGCGACGAGACGGCGATGCCGCAGAACGTCGCGAGGCAGAGGGCGAACAGGATGCGGATCATCGGACGGCCTCGTCGACGTGGATGGTGATGCAGCGAGGTGGCGCTCAGACAGGGGACCGCGACGGCCGTCACGGCGAGGCCGCCGTTTCGAGAACCGGAGCACAGGCCGACGGTTCCTCGTCCGGTGTCAGGTGCCGGACGGTCGCGCGGTCGATCACTTGCAACGCGGCCGCGGAGGGACGCCGGCAAGGAACACGCCGGTGCCGCACTGGTTGATCCCCGGGCGCAGCACACCGTGGCCGCCCCAGCTCACCCCCTCGACATCCGGAGACCGTGATGACGCCGCAAACCGCCCGTGACCTGTTCGTGACCGGCCTGCGCAACGCCCATGCGATGGAGCGCCAGGCCGAGGAGCTGATGGAGCGCCAGATCGAGCGCACCGACGCCTATCCCGAGGTCCAGGCGCGGCTGCGCCGGCATCTGGAGGAGACGCGCGCCCAGATCGGCCGGCTCGACCGCTGCCTGGAGGCCTGCGACGCCAGCGCCTCCACCCTCAAGGACGCGACCATGGCCTTCATGGGCAACATGGCCGCCATGGGCCACATGCCGGCGGCCGACGAGATCCTCAAGAACACCTTCGCCAACAACGCCTTCGAGCACTACGAGATCGCTGCCTACAAGTCGCTGATCGCGCTCGCCGAGCGTGCCGGCATCGACGCCTCGGCGCTGCTGTCGCAGTCGCTGAAGGAGGAGGAGGACATGGCCGCGTGGATCGATGCACACGTGAAGGACGTCACGCTCGCCTATCTGGCGCGCGAGGCGAGCGCCGCCTGATCAGGTCCCTGGTAGCCTGATCACCATCCATGATCCTGCGACCCATGATCCTGCGATGTGAAGACGCCCGGGGGTGCAGCTGCACCCCCGGGCGTCTTCACGTCCATCCCGGCAAATGACGTGATCAGCTCCGGCCGGAGCCCGGCTCGGCCATCTTGCGGTGCTGCTCGGCGAGCGTGCCGGACGGCGTGACGGTGGCGAGCATGGTGGCGAGCTTGTTCTTCCAGCCGCTGACCACGTCACCCTCGCCCTTCATCATCGCCTGGAAGCCGGTCTCGGCCACCATGGCGGGATCGTCCTTCGGGGCGGTGCCGACCTTGGTGTCCATCATGCCGGCGCGCTCGAAGAACTCGGTGTCGGTCGGGCCGGGCATCAGGCACGTCACGGTGACGCCGGTGTCCTTCAGCTCGTTGCGGAGCGCGAACGAGAACGAGTCGATGAACGCCTTGGTGCCGTTGTAGACGGCCTGGTAGGTGCCCGGCATGAAGCCGGCGATCGAGCCGGTCAGCATGATGCGACCGTGCCCGCGCGCCCGCATGTCGCGCGCGACCTTCTGCACCAGATAGATCGTGCCGGTCACGTTGGTGTCGATCACGTGACGGAAATCGTCGAACGGCTGGTCGAGGAAGCCGTGGCCGAGCCCGCGGCCCGCATTGGCGAGCAGCGCGTCGATCGGTCGGCCCCCGGCCGCGGCATGGAGGCGGTCGACGCCCTCCCGGGTCGCGAGATCGGCCTCGATCGCCTCGACGCCGGCGCCGAGCTCGCGGAAATTCTCCGCGGCGTTGTGGATGCGCGGCTCGTCGGCCGCGACGATCAGGTCGTAGCCGTTGCGGGCGCAGACGCGGGCGAGCTCGAAGCCGATGCCGGTCGAGGCACCGGTCACCATGGCGAGAGGGCGGGGGGCGGTCGGCATCGGGGGCTCCAGTCGGATCGGGTGGGCGGCTCAGGTCGGGCGAACCCGGTTCCGGGGCGACGGGCCGGCCGACGGCGATCGGGCGACAGGCGATCCAGAGACAGGCGAACCAGGGACAATTGTCCGGTCGGCCGGGCGTTCCTGGCGGTAGGTGGCGCCGGGCCGGCATGCCGCCGGGAGTGCGGCCTGCGGCGTTCACGCATCCTCGTCGACGCGGAGCGGCAACCCGCGGGCCGCGATGGCGTTCACCCATGACGGGCCGACGGATGCGGCTCGGGAGCCAAGCGTGACACCCAGGCGGAATGGACGAGGCGATCATGGACGATCCGACGCGACAAGACCGGCGCGGCACCCGACAGCTGATGATGGCCGCCGCCGCATTGGCGATCGTTCTCGGCATCGGCGTGATCGTGTGGATGGTGATCCCGGGCTACGATCGCCACCAGTCGACCCAGGACGCCACCGGACCGCGCTTCGGCCAGGATGCGGGGACCAGCACGGTCGGGCGCTCGCCGGCCCCACCGGACGCGGCCGCGGCGCCGCCGGACGATATCGCGGTCGGCCGCAACCAGGGCATCTCGGCGACGGCGCAGAACCGCGTCGACGTCACGCCCGAGCAGCAGCAGGCGCTGCAGACCTTCGCGCAGGCCAATGCCGGCCAGCAGGTCGATCAGGTCGCCTTCACGGTGGCGGTCGGCGTCGCGGTGCCGCGGCAGGTGGCGCTGCAGGACATGACGGCGGAGCTCGCCGCCGCCTTTCCGGAGTACCGCGACGCGCAGTACCTGCTGATGCCGGGGAAGGTTGTCATGGTCGAGCGCGAGACGCGGCGCGTCGTCGCCATCCTGCCGACGGCGGCCTGACGACGAGCCGTCGCGGCTCGACAGCGTTTCGGTGATCGGGAGGGCGCAGGGGACAGCTCGCCGGCGCGCTCGACCTGTCGGTCGGCCGTGCGGTCGGGCCGCGGTTAACCTGGCGTTGACGCCCGGAGCGCATGCTCGGTCGGCTGTAAAACCGGGTGTTGCCGCGATGCAGAACCGTTCGCCACGTTCCGCGGTGCGCCGGCCCCTTCAGGGGCGCCGGGTGGCGATGATCAGCGGCGTCTTCTTCGCCATGATCGTCGCGACGCTGACGATCGAGCAGACCTTCGACAGCCCGCTTCGCCGGCTCCTGTCGGTGCCGCCCGTCGAGCGGGAGGTCAGCCACGTCGGCTCGATCCGGCTCGGGCCGGGCCATGACGGCCGCTGCCCGCAATATGTCTTCGACAACGACACCGGCTGGATCGTGCCGTCCGGACGCGTCTCCTGCGACCTCTTCGATCAGCCGCCAGCCCGCTTCGGCGCAAACGGCACCGACCGCATGGACACGATCCGCGACGGCTTCCGCCGCCGCTGAGCCGGGCCCTCCCTCCGAAGCGAGTGTTTCCGACGCCGGACCGCACGGGTCCGGCGCGCCGGCGGGATCACGGCTGGACGATCCGCCCCTCCGGGTCGTCGGATCAGAACAGCCAGATCAGGAACAGGATGAAGACGACCAGGCCGATCAGGAAGTTGCGCTGCTTGAGCCCGAACTTCACGAACGCGGGCTTGATCTCGGCGAACAGCACCTTGACGTCGGCCCAGACATACTGGGCATAGGCCTGGGTGACCTGGATCGCCTTGTCGACGATGGTGGTCGGCGGCTCGCGGCGCGGCGGCGGGGGCGGCGGCGGCGGCTCGCTGGCGCGCGGCGACACGATCGGCGGCTCGGACGGGGCGACCGGCGTCTCCACCGGGGTGATCGTCGGCTTGGTCACGGGCGAGGGATCGGACATGATCGAAAGCTCCTGATACGGCGTTTAAATCCGGACGGCCGAGGCCGCGAGCGGCAAGACGGCGGAAATCTCTCCAGAAGGGTGATCCGATGATTGCAACCGTGGCGCCTCGTGCCCGAGTGAGTGCCCGAGTGCGACCGCCGGCTCGTCGATCGGCTCTCCTCCCGATCCAAATCGATGTCCCAATGGACAATCCCGATCCACGGACAAATCCAATCCAAATCGCCGTTCGCCGCATCGCGACGTGCGGAACGTGCTGCGAGGCGCCGCCGACATGCGGCCCGGCACCATGCGCATGTTACCTTGGATGAGCGCGCGATTCGAGAATTTGCGTCAAGCGGCGGGGCGCGCCGGGGCGCGGCCGTCCACTGCCGCTTGGTCGCACGTCCGCGCGGGTGTATCGACGGGCGGCGCCCTGTCCTGAAGGATGTGTCCCGCGTGTCCTCTGGTTCCGTCCCGGTCGAAAATCGTCCCACCCCGGGTGCGGCTCCCGTGCTGCCCGTGCACGTGCTCACCGGCTTTCTCGGCAGCGGCAAGACGACGCTGCTCACCCGCCTGCTCGCCGACCCCGGCATGGGCGAGACGGCGGTGCTGATCAACGAGCTCGGCGAGGTCGGCATCGATCACCTGCTGGTGCGCCGGCTGGAGGACGACGTCGTCCTGCTCGAATCGGGCTGCCTGTGCTGCACCGTCAAGAACGAGCTGGTCGAGACGCTGGCCGATCTCGCGGCGCGCCGCGCCGCGGGTGACCTGCCGGCGTTCCGCCGCATCGTCGTCGAGACCACCGGGCTCGCCGATCCGGCGCCGATCGTCCACACGCTGATGACCGACGCGCGGCTGACCCCGCATCTGCGCCTCGCCGGCGTCACCGCCACGGTCGACGCGACGCTCGGGGAGGGCACGCTCGCGACCCATGCCGAGGCCGTGAAGCAGGCCGCGATGGCCGATCGGCTGGTGACAACCAAGACGGATCTGGCCGACGCCACGACCCGCACCCGCCTCGCCGCCCGGCTCGCCGCGCTCAATCCCGGCGCCCGCCGGTTCGAGGCGTCGCTCGCAACCGCCCCGTCGCCGGCGGACCTGTTCGAGGGCGAGACGTTCTCCATCGGCGCCGGCACGGATGTCGCGACGTGGCTGGCCGCCGAGGCGGCGCACGAGGATGCGCATGACGATCATGATCATCACCATCACGGCGAACATGATCATGAAGACGATCACTCTAGACACCACCTCCATCATCACGACCCGCAGCGCCACGGCGATCGCGTCGCGACGTTCTGCCTGACCGCCGACGCGCCGCTCGACTGGGACGTGCTGACACGCTGGCTCGAGCTCCTGCTGACCGCGCGCGGCGAGCAGATCCTCCGGCTGAAAGGGATCGTGAACGTGCGCGGGCGTGAACGGCCGGTCGTCGTGCACGGCGTCCAGCACGTGCTCTATCCGCCCCGGGAGCTCGCCGCCTGGCCGGACGACAGCCGCGCCTCGCGCATCGTCGTCATCACCCGCGATCTGTCACGCAGCGCGGTGGAGCGCGCGTTCGTACGGGTGACGGAACGTCGTGCTTAGTGCCGATGTCGGCTGTCGCGCAACTCGCTCCGTCCTCACCCTGAGGAGGCCGCGAAGCGGCCGTCTCGAAGGGCGAGGACGGCGCTGGCGGCGGGCCTCATGGTTCAAGACGCGGCCGGAGTTTACACTCGGGCCGCGCACAGCGCGGACCCGGGTGGCCGCTCCTCACCATGAGGGGTGAGCGGCGATGAGCGCGATCCTCAATCATACGTCGTCGTCGTCACCGGGGTCGCGCCCATCACCAGGCCGGCGCGGCGGACGACGTCGGCGGCGCGGCGGCGCGCCTCCACATGGAGGGCCTTCTCGTCGACCGTCGCGACGCAGCCGTTGGCGTAGAGGGCACGGCCGTTCACCCAGGTCTGGGCGATCGAGGCCGGGCTCGACGAGTAGACGACCGCCTGCAGCGGGTCGCCATAGGGCACCCACTCGAAGTGATCGAGGTCGAACAGCACGAAGTCGGCGCGCTTGCCCTTTTCGATCGAGCCGATCTCGTCCGCCCAGCCGAGCGCCTGGGCGCCCTCGATGGTCGCCATGCGCAGCGCCTTGCGGGCGCCGACCAGCGTCGAGTCCATGCGGCTGTCCTTGAACATGCCGGCGACCATGTAGAGCTGGCGCATCAGGTTCATGGTGCCGCCGGCCGAGACGCCGTCGGTACCGAGCCCGACATCCATGCCGGCGTCCATCATCTCGGGATACTTGCCGATGCGGGTCGCGCCTTTGGCGAGCTTCACGGCGGTCGCCGGGCAGAACGCCACCTTGGTGCCGGCGTCGGCCATCAGGCCGACCTCCTCGTCCTGCACGGCGACGCAGTGCGCGATGACGAGGTTCGAGGCGAGGCCACCATGCTTGGCGATGCGCGAGATCGGCCAGAGGCCGTGCTTGCGCTCGCACACATGCGCCTCCTCGATGCTGGTCGCGAGGTGATAGGTGGTGCCGACGCCGAGCTTCTCGGCGAGCGCCCGGGCGCCGACATGCAGCTCCAGGCTGCACGGCTCCTTGCCCTCGATGTTGCACCACACCCGCACCCGGCCGCCGCCGGCGCCGTCGAAGTCCTTCACGGTGCGCTCCAGCGCGGCCAGCGCCGTCGTGTGATCCGGGAAGAAGTGATGCGCCATCATCTCCTCGGTCCAGCCCGGCGGAATCACGTCGGGCCGCACGTCGGCGGCGTGGCGGCCCGTGATGCCGCGCATGCCGATCCTGTCGATCGCGGCGACGACGCCCGCGACGTCGTTCTGGGCGCCCATGTCGAGGAAGCAGGTGGTGCCGCAGCGGAGCATCTCGGCCATGCCGAGCGTCGCCCCGCACACCTCGTCCTCGCCCGTCACGCTCGCGTAGAACGGCTTCGCCCAGTGGAACACCCAGGCGCGGGTCGCCAGGCAGTCCGGGAACACGGCGCGCGACAGGGTCTCGGAGAGATGCACGTGCGAGTCGACGAAACTCGGCGTCATGCCGTAGCGCGAGCCGTCGACGATCCGGTCGAAGCTGTCTCGCGAATAACGGGACGCGATGACCGGCGCGGGCGCGACGTCGGCGATGCGCTCGCCGTCGATCACCACCGAGGCGCCGGTCAGCACCGTGTCGGCCTTGTCGACGGTGAGGACGAATTCGAGATTCTCGATCAGCGTGCGCACGGGCGGGACCTTTTCTGGAGCACGACGATGGCGGGTGGTGCGCCGGCGGGACGGAGAGCTTAGCCGGACGCAAGGACGAGGCCAACGCCGCGCCGCCGCACGCCGCGGCGACCCTCTCCCGCTGCGTCGCCGTGGTTCACGGTTGCGGTGGGGCGGGGTCCGGCTCTAACGTGCGGGGCGTCAGTTCGGAAGGATCGCCGTGGCCATCATCGACTGGTCGAAGCTCGTCATCGGCATGCTCGGCGGCGACCGCCGTGAGCAGGAGATCGCCCGGCTCGCCGCTCTCACCGGCGCCGAGGTCCGGGCCCACGGTTTCCCGTGGCCGGAGGGCGGCATTCCCGGCGTGAAGCGGCTCGACGATCCGGCCGCGGTGCTGCGCGGCGCCAAGATCGCGCTGTTCCCGATCCCCGGCATCGCGCCGAGCGGCGCCCTGTTCGCACCGGCGGCGACGTCACCCATCGTCCCGGACCGGGCCATGCTGGCCGGCATGGCGCCACGCGCCCACATCGTGCTGGGTTGGGCCGACGCCAACCTGAAGGCGCATGCCGACGCGCTGGGCATCGGCCTGCACGAGTACGAGTGGGATCGCGCCCTGATGCTGGAGCGGACGCCCGCCATCATCGAGGGCCTTCTCAAGATCGTCATCGAGAACACCGAGACGACGATCCACAATTCCGAGGTCTGCGTGGTCGGGCAGGGGACGATCGGCACCGTGCTGGCCCGCTACATGGTCGCGCTCGGGGCGCGCACCCACGTGGTCGCGCGCAATCCCGAGCAGCGCGCCGCGGCGTTCGTCGCCGGGGCGACGGCGCACGGGCTCGAGGCGCTGCCGGAGCTCGCGCCACGGCTCGACCTCCTGTTCTCCACCGTGCCGTCGCGGGTCGTCGGCGCCAACGTGATCGGCATGCTGCCCGACCACGTCCTGATCGTCGATCTCGCGGCACCTCCGGGGGGCGTCGACTTCGAGACGGCGAAGCGGCTCGGCCGCAAGGCGATCTGGGGGCGGGGGCTGGGCAGCCGGGCGCCCGTCACGGTCGGCGGCAGCCAGTGGCGCGGCATCAGGGCTCGGATCGAGAAGATCGTCCAGGACGAGCACTGAGCGCCGCGCTCGCGCGCGCCGCCGTGCCGTTCCCCGCCTTCCGTCACACCCTCACCACGCCCAGCCCGCAGAGAGGACCAGCATGCCCGTCGTCACGGTGGAGATGTGGACCGGCCGCAGCCGTGAGCAGAAGCGCGCCTTGGTGCGCGCCATCACGGATGCCATGGTGACGCATGCCGGGGCCAAGCCCGACAACCTGCACGTCATCATCCACGAGGTGCCGAAGGAGGACTGGGCGCTCGCCGGCGTGATGGGCGACGAGCGCAAGGACTGACCCGGCCCTGCGGTCGGGTCGATGCGGGCGCGCCTGCGCGGCGCGCCGGCCGGCTCAGTACATGTCGCCCTTGCGGCGCGCCTTCTTGGCCGCCTTGCGGGCGGCGTAGCGGGCGTCGCGCGCGGCCTTCTGCTCGGCCTTGAGGGCGGCGTCGGCGACGGCCCGCTCCTCGGCCTCGCGCGCCTCGCGCTCGGCCCGCTCGGCGGCCTCGCGGGCGGCGATCGCCTCGGCCTCGATGCGGGCCTTCTCGGCCGCCTCGGCGGCGATTCGCGCCTTCTCGGCCGCCTCGGCCTCGCGCTTCGCCCGGATCGCGTCGCGCTCCGCCTTGCGGGCGAGCCGCTCGGCCTCGAGCGCCGCGCGGCGCTCTTCGAGCGCCGGATCCGCCACCGCGGTCCGGAATTTCTCCAGCAGGGCCTTCTTGGCGGCGTCGGCGTTGCTCTTGCGGTCCTGCAGGTCTGTGTCGCGGAAGCGAGCCATTCGGTCTCCGGTGTCGTGCACAAAGGCCGGACCGGGCCCGTGGCCCGCGGTCCGCCCGTTCGAGGTCTCGATTGGGAGCCGCTGATATAGTCCGACCGGCCGGCCGCATCAACGCTTCCGACGCATACCAACCGTGCGTTGCGTGGTCGCCCGGCACCGTCACGCCAGCGCGACCACCACGACCGGGAAGGCGGCGAGTGCGCCATTGGCCAGCGCATGCGCCACCATCGGCACGATGCTGCTGCCGCTGGTCAGGCGGAACATCCCGAGGACGCCGCCCATCACGATGTAGTGTGCGACCGAGAGCAGGTCGACGCCGCCGGCCCGCATCCAATAGCCCCAGTGGAAGGCCGCGAACACTACGGATGTCCCGGCGAGGGCCGCGACCGCGCCGTGCCGCCGGGCGATGCCGTGCCACAGGAAGCCGCGAAACACCGTCTCCTCGACAAACGGCGCGAGCAGCACGGTCGACCACCAGGCGAGCAGGATGGCGACCGGCCCGGCGCCCGGCGGCGTCCGGCCGGTGCCGCCGGCATGCACGTCGGCGGTGCCGGCCAGCAGCGTCAGCGCGACGAGCCCGGCGTAGAGGGTGAGCACGAATCCGGCCGCCAGGGCGACATCGGCGAGCCGCGGCCGCCGCCACGCGACATACTCGCGCAGCGGCACGTCGGTGAGCCGCACCGCCAGCACGACGACCAGCAGGACCGAGCCCCAGCGCACGAGCGTATCCAGCGCCCGCGGCAGGCCGCCGACGGCGTATCCCCGCAGGCCCCAGACCGGCAGCCCGGCCGCCGCCATCAGGTCGCGCAGCGGACCCTCGGCCGCGAAGGCCAGCACCACGAAAGCGAGCGAGGTGGTGACGCCCCACGGGCCGCGCAGCGGGGCGACCGAGGAGGTCGGCGCCATCGCGACGGCGGCACGGCGATCGAGAGAGGACATCGCGACGCTCCGGGGTGCCGAGCCCCGCGTGGAAGGTTCTGCGCGGCAGGACCGTCGTCACGGGGACGTTTCGGCAACCCGGCAGACGCCGGCCGGTTCGGCGGCCGCACGGCACCACCGCTGCGGCACCGCGGCGCAGCCCTCATGGCGCGTCGGTGGCGTGGGCGGTCAGGCCCGGACCGTGTAGCGGGCGATCTTCGCCTCGTCGGCCGCGATGCCCATGCCGGGCCCCTCGGGCAGCACGATCGCGCCGTCGACGAGCCGCATCGGCGCGGCGATCAGGTCGTCCTTGTAGTAGATGCCGCCGACCCGGCCAGCGAGCGCTTCGGCCGGCGTCGACACCGGCACGACGCAGGACAGCGTCACGGCCGGCGCCGCCGCGGCGAGCTGGATGTTGGCGAGGTTGCCGATGCCGGTCTCCACCGAGCCGTTGACGTTGCAGACGATGCCGGCGGCCCGGCACACCGCGGCGACCTCCATGGCCTTGAACAGGCCGCCCGGCTTGGTCGTGTAGATAGACACGATCTGGGCGGCGCGCTTCTCGACGATCTGGATCACGTCGTGGGCGTTCCAGGCGCTCTCGTCGGCCATCACGGGCGCATCGATGGCGCGCGCCACCTCGGCGATGCGCTCGATGCCTTCGACCGGCTGCTCGAAATACTTCAACTCGCAATGCTCGATCTTGCGGAAGGTGCGGATCGCCTCGCCCGGCGTCGCATAGCCCTGGTTGGCGTCGACGCACAGCGTCGTCTTCGGTCCCACGGTGGCGCGGATGCGCTTGACCATCTCGACGTCGCGGTCGGGATCGACCCCGACCTTGATCTTGATGGTCCTGATGCCCTCCTCGACGACCTTCGCGACCTCGCGCTCGGCCTCCTCGAAGCCGAGGAGCCCGATCGAATGCGTCACCGGAATGCTCTTGCGCGCGGCGCCGCCGAGCAGGCGGTGCACGGGCAGGCCGCACTGCTTGCCGGCGAGGTCGTAGGCGGCGAACTCGACGGCCGCCTTGGCGTAGGGGAAGCCCTTGATGATGCGGTCCATGCGGGCGTGCAGGTCGACGATGTCGCCGGGCACGGCGCCGACGACGACCGGCGCCAGATAGGATCTGATCACCTCCATGGTGGTGCCCGGGCTCTCGCCGAAATAGCGGCCGAACTCGCCGCCCCAGTCCTTCAGGGCCGGCGCCTCGCCCCAGCCGGTCACGCCGTCGCGGTCCGTCATCTTGACCAGCACATAGCCGCCGATCGGCTCGGTGAGCCCGGTCCATTTGTGCTCGCGCCGCGTGGGCAGGGCGATGTGCACGAGGTCGACGGAAGCGATCGGAGAGTCGGTCATGATGGTTGCGGACTGGATTTGAGGAATGAAGGGCGGGAGCACCAGCATAAGCCGCGCGAGGTCGGTATGCAAAGTGGCGTAGGGTGGGCATGCGACGGCATGCCCACGCCGTAAAACGTCGATCAGACGGAGAACTCGGACGGCGTGGGCACGGCGCGTCACGCCGTACCCACCCTACGGCTTCGCGTCCCGGATCATCTGCCAGACGCGGATCGGCGTCAGCGGCAGCGCGCACGGCTCGATGCCGAGATCGGCGAGCGCGTTCGCGACCGCATTGGCGATCACGCCGCCGACCGGGATGATGCCGCCTTCGCCGCCCCCCTTGGCGCCCAGCGGGTTGCCGGGCGCCGGCACGATGTCGATCGCGCGGGCCGAGATCGGCGGCACGTCGATCGCGGTCGGCAGCAGATACTCGGCGAGCGAGGCGGTGACGATCTCGCCGTCGTCGTCGTAGACGATCTGCTCGAAGAGCGTGCCGCCGAGCCCCTGCACGATGGCGCCGACCGTCTGGCCGTGCAGGGTCGCCGGATTGATCGCCCGGCCGACATCCTCGACCGCCGTGTAGGCCAGGACCGCGACGACGCCGGTCTCCGGATCGACCGTGACATGCGCGGCGTGCGCGCCGTAGCTGTAGGCGCGGGCATTCGCCGCGAACCTGCCCTCGGCGTCCGGCACCTTTCCGGCGAGGTCCTTCAGCACGATCGAACGGCCGTCGGGCCCGCGGGCCGTGCCGTCGTCGAGCGTCACGTCGTCGGCCGCGCAGCCGAGCGCCTCCGCGGCTGCGGCCCGGATCGAACGTTTCAGACTTTCCGCCGCGGCCAGCACGGCCGAGCCGCCCATCACGACCGCGCGCGACGAGTAGGAGCCGAAGCCGTCGCGCACCGCGTCGGTCGAGCCGTGGACGACGCGGGCGATCGCGTCGAGCGGACGCTCCAGCGCATCGGCGGCGATCTGCGCCATCACGGTCTCGAGCCCCTGGCCGAGCGCCGAGGAGCCGACATGCACGGCGACCCGCCCGTCGGGCTCCAGCCGCAGCATGGCGCTCTCGGCCGGCCCCGGCGCGCCGCCTTCGAAGTAGCAGCCCGTCGCGATGCCGTGATAGCGGCCGTCGATCAGCCGCCCCTGCAGCGCCGACTTCTCCTCCCAGCCGAAATCGGCGAGGCACTGCGCGAAGGTCGCGGCGTAGTCGCCGCTGTCGCATTCGCTCTCGATCCCGAGCGGCGTCACGGTGGGGAGCCGCCACGGCATCTCGTCGCGACCGACCAGGTTCTTGGCCCGCATCGCGACCCGGTCGACTCCGAGATCCTTGGCCGCCATGTCGATCAGCCGCTCGCGAAAGAAATCCGGCTCGAACCGCCCGGGGCCGCGATAGGTGCCGACCGGCGTCTTGGTCGTGAGCATCAGATCCACGTCGATGGCCACGTGCGGAATGCGGTACGGCCCGGGCAGGAACTGGGCGATGCTGCGGGCCGGGGTCGCCCCGGTGGTCCGCACATAGGCGCCGAGATCGACCGTCGCGGTGCCGCGCAGCGCCAGGATGGTGCCGTCCCGCGTGCAGGCGATCTCGATCGTCGCCTCCATCTCGCGGGCGTGATTGGTGGCGAGGAAATGCTCGCGGCGACCCTCGATCCAGCGCACGGGCCGCCCCAGTGTCCGGGCCGCGAAGGGGATCAGGAAGTCCTCCGGATAGAACTCGCCCCGCACCCCGAAGCCGCCGCCGACATCGTCCTCGACCAGCCGCACCGCTTCCTCGGGCAGGCCGAGCTGCCCGGCGAGGATCTTGCGGTTGGCGAACGGCACCTTGGCGGCGCCGTGCAGGGTGAGGCGGCCGGCGGCCGCGTCCCAGGCGGCCAGGAGCCCGCGCGGCTCCATCGGCACAGCGGTGTGGCGATGGATGCGGAAGGTCTCGCGCCGCGTGTAGTCGGCGCGTGCGAACGCCGCGTCGGCGTCGCCGCGTCGCCCGGAGAGCGTGCCGGCGCGATTGTCCGGGATCGTGTCGAACAGCCGCGTCGCGGCGTCGCGTGCCGCTGCGACGCTGGCGATCGCCGGCTGCGGGTCGATGGCGAGCCCGACCCGCTCGGCCGCGTCCTCGGCGAGTGCCGCCGTGTCGGCGATCACGATCGCCACCGGCTCGCCGACATAGCGAACCACCGCGTGCGCGATCACCGGCTGCGCGGCGCGAACGAAGTCGGGCGAGGAGTCCTGCCGCAGCGGAATATCGGGGACCGCGCCGAGCGCCGCGATCACGTCGGCGGCCGTCAGCACGCCATGGACGCCGGGCATCGCGCGCGCTTCGTCGATATCGATGCCGCGCAAAAGACCGTGGGCGACGGGGCTGCGCACCACCACGGCGGCGAGACGGCCCGCCATGGCGACATCCCCGACATAGCGGCCTCGGCCGGTGACCAGCCGGAAATCCTCCAGCCGCGGCACGGCGCTGCCGATCAGGGCGTTGCGGGGCGGCACGGGAGGGGCGGTCATGGGAAACGGGGAGCTGCGATCGGCGGGATCGCGAGGATGGATCACGTCACCGCCTGCGACAAGCCCCGCGGAGTGCGCCCGAGCGCGATGAGGATCGCGGCGACGATCTCCTCGGGCGTCCTCGCGATGTCGACCGTGACGGCATCGTCCGGCTCCTCCAACGTGGCGAGCTGGCTGTCGAGCAGGGCCGGGTTCATGTAGTGGCCGGTGCGGCCGGCGAGCCGCCGCGCGATCAGATCCGCCGATCCCTTCAGGTACACGAAGGTCACGTCGCCGTTCGGCGCGAGGACTTCGCGATAGGTTCGCTTGAGGGCCGAGCAGGCGAGCACGTGGTCGACGCCCCGTGCCTCCCAATCCTCGATCGCCTTGCGCAGCGCCATCAGCCACGGCCGCCGGTCGTCGTCGTTCAGCGCGATGCCGGCTCGCATCTTCTCGACATTGGCAGGCGGGTGGAAGCTGTCGGCGTCGGAGAAATCGCAGCCGAGCCGCGCGGCGAGCAACGTTCCGATCGTGGTCTTGCCGGAGCCCGAGACGCCCATCAGCACGACGATCATGTCCGCCTCCGTTCAGGCCCCGAGCGCCAGAGGCAGCGTGAATCAGAACGGGCGGAAACGAAAGCGGCGCGGCCTCGCGGTCCGCGCCGTCGAATTCAGCTCGCGTGGCGCGGCGTCACTGCCGCCGCCCGCGGTCAGCGCTCAGCGGGCACTCTGGCGCACCGGTGCCGGCGCGTCCGGCTTGTTCGCGGCGGCCTTGCCGTCGGCGGGCTTGGCGTCGGCGGGCTTGGCGTCCGATGCGGCGAACGAGAACGGCGCGGTGATGGCCGAGAACACGGCCGGCACCTGGGCACCTCCGGTCGCGCGTGCGACCGTCAGCCGGGTGCGGTTGAACGCCTCCTCGACGGTCTGGCCGGTGTTGCGCATCTGGGCGATCAGCTCGCGGGCGAACACGCTCTGGCCGTCGCTCTCCTGGTCGGCGACCTTGCCGGGCGCCACCGCGTAGAGCACCAGCGTGCCCTCCGGCCCGGCGATCGGCGCGAGGCCGGACGAGAAGCCGCGCAGGCGGCGCTCGAACGGATTCTTGCGGGCGGCATCGAGCACCACCAGCTTTCCGGCGGCCCCGCGCGCGTCCATGGCGGCGACCACCGGCTCGAGGCCGATGCCGTCGCGGCGCACGTCCTCGGGACGCCAGATCTGGGCGCTGACCGGCACCAGGAAGCTCTCGCGGCCGATCTGCAGGCCGTGGCCGCTGAAATAGAGAAGCGCCGTGGCGCCGGGCGTGATCTTGGCGGTGAAGCGCTCGACGGCGCGCTCCATCGCCTGCTTGCTCATGTTCTCGCCGAGCTCGACGTCGAAGCCTTTGCCGCGCAGCTCGTCAGCGACGGCGCGGGCGTCGGCGATCGGCGCCTGGAGCGGGGCGTCGCCGTCCGGATAGGCGCCGTTGCCGATCACCAGCGCCAGACGCGGGCCGGTGGCCGCGACCGGAGCCGGAACGTCGGCCGCCGCCGCGACATCGAGCCGGGCAGGGACCGGCCGCGTGTCGCCGGTCGCGTCGCCGCGGCTCGGCGCCAGGGCGACCCGGGTGGGTTCGCTCCGCGAGGATTCTGTGCGCGAGGACTCGGCACGGTTGTCGAACTGCTGCCCGACCGCGGTCCGGATGACCTCCGCCGAGACCAGCGTCAGGCTCACGAAGGCGAGCGCTGCCGCCCCGGCGAATTTCACTGTCCGCATGATCCCTCCACGTTCCGTCGCAGCGCGACATACAGACAAACCGAACGCAAGGCAAGCTTTGCTGAATTTTGTCTGGATTGGGGCGCGGGAGGTGGCGCGCGGGCATCAAGCTGAGAGTGTGTATACTGAAGTATAAAAGTGATCTACCAGATTAAAATACGCTGCCGTTGAACGGATCATCAGAATTGTGGCAGTGAAGGTCGCGTCGGTACAATCCCGTAATCCAATCGACGAAGGCTGTTCACGATTTCGTCAGTGAAAACGATACCGCCGGCCCGAGCGGGGCGCGGGCCGGCGGTAGTATTGCGCTGCAGCAAAACGGTAAATGGATCCGGCCGGTCAGCCACCGAGCACGCGCACCGGCATGCCGTTCAGATACGCGCGGATGTCCTCGACCATGTCGCGGAAGTAGATGGCGTAGTTCTGCTTCGTCACGTAGCCGAGATGCGGCGTGGTGACGACCGTGTCGAGCCGGCGGAACGGATGGTCCACGGGCAGCGGCTCGACGTCGTAGACATCGAGCCCGGCGCCGCCGAGTTTGCCGCCGGTCAGCGCCGCGACGAGGGCCGCCTCGTCGACGATCGGGCCGCGCGACGTGTTGATCAGGAGGGCGTCCGGCTTCATCAGGCCGAGCTCGGCCGCGCCGACCATCCCGCGCGAGCGGTCGGACAGCTGCACGTGGATGGAGAGGATGTCGGCGCGGGCGAATAGCTCCTCCTTGCTCACCAGCGTGGCGCCGCCGGCCTGCGCCTTCTCGGCCGTCAGGTTGGGGCTCCAGGCGATCACCGGCATGCGGAACGCCTGGGCGATGCCGGCGACCCGGGTGCCGAGCTTGCCGAGCCCGAGGATGCCCATCGTCTTGCCTTCGATGTCGTCGCCGATGGTCGCCTGCAGGGGCGCGCCGGCCTTCATGCGGGCGTTCTCGAAGCCGATCCTCCGGGTCAGCTCCAGGATCAGGCCGAACACGATGCCGATGGTCGGATTGCCGTAGCTGCCGGTGCCGCACACCGTGACGCCGTGCTCGCGCGCCGCCGGCAGGTCGATCGCCCGATTGGCCGCGCCCGTGGTGATCAAGAGCTTCAGGTTCGGCAGCCCGGCGAACATGGCCCGCGGGAACGGGGTCCGCTCGCGCATCAGGCAGACGATCTCGAACGGCTGGAGCGCCGCGCGGGCGGCATCGGGGGTGGGGAAAGGCGTATCGAAGACCGTGACGTCGACGTCACCGGTGACCACCGACCAGTCGGCGGTGGAAAGGGCGACGTTCTGATAGTCGTCGAGGACGGCGCAGCGGACGGCCATGGGCCGGAACTCCCTTGTCGGTCGCGAGACACCGCGAGCTAGCCCGTGGCCGCGGAGAGAGACAAGGGATTTCGATTGAGCGCAGAGGGGGCCGGACGAAAGCGGCGGTGCCGTGCAGCCGGCGCCGCCGCGCCAGTCGGTCAGGGAGGGTACTCAGACGCGAACGCGAATCCGGGCGGGGCGGCTGCGCATCGAGCGGTCGGGCCGGATCACGATGTGGGTAATGGTGTTCTTCGCCCGCCATTTCGGACCGGGGCCGCGCATGTAGTGGCGCTCCGGCCGATAGGTGGTGAAGAGATCGGTCAGGATCGAGCGGCAGGCGGCCAGCAGGGTCTTGCCGATGGGGGCACTCGGGGCACTGGAGGCGTTCATGACACGCTCCGTGGGTTGGCGATCCAGGTCCGGCTTTCTGCCGCTGACGATGATCCTGAGGGTCGCTCTAAGGCCTTTTGTGGATCGAAATCGTTAAAATTCGGTTCATTTTCGGGATCCGTCGCAACTTCGTCGCGCAGCGTTGCCGGTTCGTTACAGTCGGACGTTGCGTCCCGGCGACACGCGGACCGTGATCGGGGGGCGGCAGTAGCGATCCAGCTTGCGCGTTGTTGGGCGGACACGGCGACGCTCCATCGGCTCTCGCAGAATGGGTCGCCGGCGGATGGTTCGGGGTTTGTGAGGCGGATCACGCAAGCCGCGGGACGAGCCCGGCGGATGCGACGGGGGAGGGCCCGGCGACGCCGCCAGCCGCCCGGGCGCCCAGCTTGCCCTCGGGCGCGGCGGTCGCTACATCAGCGCGCGAATCCCGACAACCGGACGAGGACGAGGCGCGGCAATGGCCCGGCAGTTCATCTACCACATGCAGGGTCTGTCCAAGACCTATCCGGGCAACCGCAAGGTGCTCGACAACATCCACCTCTCCTTCTACCCGGACGCCAAGATCGGCGTGCTCGGCGTCAACGGCGCCGGCAAGTCGACCCTGCTGCGCATCATGGCCGGCATCGACAAGGAGTACACGGGCGACGGCTGGGTGGCCGAGGGCGCCCGCGTCGGCTACCTGCCGCAGGAGCCGCAGCTCGAGCAGAGCCTCACGGTGCGCGAGAACGTCATGCTCGGCGTCGCCGCCAAGAAGGCGATCCTCGACCGCTACAACGAGCTGATGATGGACTACTCCGACGACACCGCGGAGGAGGCCGCCGCGCTCCAGGACAAGATCGATCACCAGAACCTGTGGGATCTCGACTCGCAGGTCGAGCAGGCCATGGACGCGCTCGGCTGCCCGCCCGACGACTGGGCGGTCGACAAGCTCTCGGGCGGCGAGCGCCGCCGCGTCGCGCTGTGCCGGCTGCTGCTCGAGCAGCCCGAGCTGCTGCTCCTCGACGAGCCGACCAACCATCTCGACGCCGAGACGGTGAACTGGCTGGAAGGGCACCTGCGCAACTATCCGGGCGCCATCCTGATCGTCACCCACGACCGCTACTTCCTCGACAACGTGACGGGCTGGATCCTCGAGCTCGATCGCGGCCGCGGCATCCCCTACGAGGGCAACTACTCGTCCTGGCTGAAGCAGAAGCAGAAGCGGCTCGAGCAGGAGGGCCGCGAGGAGGAGACGCGCCAGAAGACGCTGGCGCGCGAGCAGGAGTGGATCGCGTCCTCGCCGAAGGCCCGCCAGGCCAAGTCCAAGGCGCGCTACCAGCGCTACGAGGAGCTTCTGCAGAAGGCCAACGACAAGGCGCCGACCACGGCCCAGATCGTCATTCCGGTGGCCGAGCGGCTCGGCCAGAACGTCATCGACTTCGAAGGTCTGACCAAGGCGTTCGGCGACAAGCTCTTGATCGACGATCTCACCTTCAAGCTGCCGCCCGGCGGCATCGTCGGCGTGATCGGTCCGAACGGCGCCGGCAAGACGACACTGTTCCGCATGATCACCGGCCAGGAGCAGCCCGACAAGGGCACGATCGTGATCGGCGACTCGGTCAAGCTCGGCTATGTCGACCAGTCGCGCGACAGCCTCGATCCGAAGAAGACCGTGTGGGAGGAGCTGTCCGACGGTCTCGACATCCTCATGCTCGGCAAGCGCGAGATCAACAGCCGCGCCTATTGCGGCGCCTTCAACTTCAAGGGCGCCGACCAGCAGAAGAAGGTCGGCAACCTGTCGGGTGGCGAGCGCAACCGCGTGCATCTCGCCAAGATGCTCAAGTCCGGCGCCAACGTCCTGCTGCTCGACGAGCCGACCAACGACCTCGACGTCGACACGCTGCGGGCGCTCGAAGAGGCGCTGGAGGACTTCGCCGGCTGTGCCGTGATCATCAGCCACGATCGCTGGTTCCTGGACCGCATCGCCACCCACATCCTCGCCTTCGAGGGCGACAGCCACGTCGAGTGGTTCGAGGGCAACTTCCAGGACTACGAGGCCGACAAGATGCGCCGGCTCGGCACGGATTCGATCCTGCCGCATCGCCTCAAGTACAAGAAGTTCTCGCGCTGACGGTCGTGACGCCGGCCCCGCGTCGCCGCGGGACCGGCGTGTCGCCGATCATACCGGTGCGGCAATTGCGGCGCGCCGGCTGCGGCGCATGTCCCTCGTTTCGCCCTATTCCTGCCCCCATACCGGGCATCGGGAAAAGTGTGTTCGGCCGTCCGGCCGTGCGTGGGGGATATCGATGAAGCGGTTCGGATCGGCGGCGCGCGCCGCCGTCATGGCCTCGGGCCTCGTGGCCTCGGGTCTGGCGCTGACGCTGGCCGGCTGCGCCGGGGATCCGGCCACCGGCATCGGGGCGCGCGAGCAGACCGGCACGCTGGTCGGCGCGCTCGGCGGCGCGGCGCTCGGCGCCGCCGTGACGGGCGGCGGCACCGGCTCGAAGCTCGCCGGCGGTCTCGCCGGCGCGGCGATCGGCGGCCTGCTCGGCAATCGCATCGGCGCCGCCATGGACGACGAGGACCGCCGCCGCGCCTACGAGGCCCAGATGGCGGCGCTGGAGACCGGCCGGTCGGGCGCCCCGGTGTCGTGGCGCAATCCCGACTCGGGCCGCTACGGCACCATCGTGCCGGGGCCGGCCTATGACCAGGGCGGCCAGAACTGCCGGCAATTCACCCACACGATCTATATCGACGGGACGCCGCAGACGGCGCGCGGCACCGCCTGCCGCAACCCGGACGGCTCGTGGACGCCGATCGGCTGATCGGCGCGGCCCAACCGGTACCAAATTACGGATTGGTTTGACGGATCGCGGCGTCTGCCGCGCTCCGTTTAACGCGTTCTTCAGATCGCGCCCCTATACCCGAGCCAGGATATTCCGCTCGGCAAGGTGTGTGGATGGCAGGCGAGGAGCAAGCCTCCGAGAAGTTGCGCGCGTATCTGCGTCAGCTGTCGCCCGAAGCGCGGGCCATGCTGATGGCGGAGGTCGAGCGCGGCCTGCAGGCCGGCCACGACCATCTGCCGGCGCCCGACCTGCTGCTCGAGCATCTGCGCGAGGTGCTGCGCGAGAACGAGGACGATCCGGCCCCGGAGCGTGCCGCCAACCCGTCGCGGCTGTTCTTCGTCCCGATCGAGCCGTTCGTGACCGACGACGAGTCCTCGGCGGAGCCCGACGGCCGGGTGTCGCGCGCCAGCCTCGCCCCGCTGTGGGACTGGATCGTCACCGAGATCGCCCCGGCCGAGGCCAAGACCTTCGTCGCCGACGTCGGCCGGCATCTCGCCGCCAAGGACCAGGGCAAGGCCGATTTCGCCGCCCGCGCGTTCCAGGATCTCGTGGTCCGCAAGCTCGGCGACATCCTCCAGGCCGCCGGCAAGGACGACAAGGCGCGGCGCCGCATCGCCTTCCGCATCGGCACGGCGCGGGCCCAGTCCGACGTCGTCGAGTTCTTCACCATCATGAAGAACCGCGACACCCTCTCGGCGATCGGTAGCCGCCTGCCGTCGCGCATCCGCTCCGCCGCCGGCGACCAGCTCGACCAGATCGTCGGCGTGATCGACACCGCGGTCGCACGCGACAAGGCGCTGATCCGCTACGGCCTGATCCTCGTCATGAACCGCATGTCGGCGCCCTGGCATCTCGTCCGGGTGGCGGTGCGGGCGGCGCAGTCCGACAAGGCCGAGCGGATCGCCGAGAGCGCCTACGGCCTGGCGCTCGGCATGGTGCTGACCGAGACCGAGCGCGCCATGCGGGAGCTCGTCCACCATTTCCGCCGCGGCCAGATGGGCCGCGCGATCGAGTGCCTGAAGGACGTCCACGAGGCGGTGCGCGGCCTGCGCAGCGAGGTCAACATGTCGTCGGGCACCGGGCCGGCGCGGCAGCTCGCCGCCATCCGGGCCGGCGTCGCCGACGCGCTGAAGTCCGAGCTCGACACCATCCCGGGACGGGTCCGCCGCATCATCCGCATCGTCCCCGGCAAGCACCTGCCGGCCGGCGCCGCCATCGACCAGGGCGAGGTCGCCGAGATCGAGGCGCTGCTCGGCTTCCTGGCGGCGTGCAAGAACTACGCGAGCGAGCTCGCCCTCAACGAAATCACCCTGCGGGTGCTCTCCGACCTGCAGAGCCAGCTCGACAACGGCTCGCGCTCGATCATCGACGTGCTGCGCGCCTGCGAGCCGGGCGAGCTGCCCTACCGCAAGGCGCAGATGGAGGCGGCGATCCGCTTCTGCGCAAAAATTCTCGGCGACGAGTTCGCCGCCGTCATCGCGCGCGCCGCCGAGGTCGCGGTGAGCAGCGAGCGCAAGGCCGCCGGCAAGGTCGCCGCGAAGGGGTGAGGCGTCGCGCCCCGCCCGCGGGACACGAGGCTGCTCCGAGCGCCGCCGACGGCGTCTCGCGCACCCGGCCATAATTTTCCCGAACCGTCGCCCTATCGGGCTGCCGGCTGCGTCACGGGGCTTTGACATTTCCCAAGGTTGCGACCGGGGGCGTCATGGTCAATGACGGGGCCACCGGCTAGGGTCTCGCCCATGACGCTCTCCATATTGCTCGCGCTGATGACGGCGGTGGCGCTCGGCGCCGCGCTGTGGCCGCTGGTCCGCCGCACCGGACCCGGGCGCGGCGGCGACGATGCCGCCGTCTATCGTGACCAGCTCGACGAGATCGAGCGCGACCTGTCGCTCGGCGCCATCGGCCCGGCCGAGGCCGAGGCCGCCCGGGTCGAGGTGTCGCGCCGGCTGATCGCCGCCGCCGAGGCGGCCGCAGCCGCGCGCCCGGCGTCGCAGCCCGGCGGCGGGTCCGCGGTGCGCAAGGTGGCGGCCGCCGTGCTGGTGGCGCTGCCGCTCGCCGGGCTCGGCTGGTACCTCGTCACCGGATCGCCGGAGATGCCGGGCCAGCCGCTCGCCGAGCGGCTCGCCCGCCTGCATGCCGGGAAGAGCGGCGAGACCGACCAGAACGCCGCCATGGCCGCCATGGTGCCGAAGGTCGAGGCGCATCTGCGCAGCAATCCCGAGGACGGCCGCGGCTGGGCCGTGCTGGCGCCGGCCTACATGCGGCTCGAGCGATTCGACGACGCCGTGAAGGCGTATCGCAACGCCATCCGGCTGCTCGGCGAGACCGGCGACCGGGTGGCCGATCTCGGCGAGGCGCTGACCGGCCAGGCCGGCGGCACCGTCACGCCGGCCGCCAAGGCGCAGTTCGAGCGCGCCCTGGTGATCGACCGCGAGCACGTCTCCGCCGCCTATTATCTCGGCCTCGCCGCCCAGCAGGCCGGCCGGCCCGACGAGGCGCGCACGATCTGGCAGGGGCTCTTGGCGCGGGCGCCGGCCGACGCGCCGTGGACCGGCTTCGTCAAGACGGCGCTGTCGCAGCTCGATCGCGGCAGCGTCGCAGCGCCCGGTGGCGTGTCCGAGGACGTGCCGCAGGCGCTGACCGAGGACCAGAAGGCGATGGTGCGCGGCATGCTCGCCCAGCTCGCCGCCCGCCTCGAGAAGGACGGTACCGATGTCGACGGCTGGCTGCGGCTGATCCGCTCCCACATGGTGATGCGCGAGACCGACAAGGCCCGCGCCGCGCTCGCCGAGGCGCGGCGGGCGCTCGCCGACATGCCGGACCGGCTGGTGCGGCTGGAGGCCGAGGCGAAGCCCTACCGGCTCGATGCCGGCGTCGCGACCGCGCCGGCGGCCCCCGCCGGCCCGCGCGTCGCTGCGCCGGCGCAGAGTCCCGGCATCGCGCTACCCTCGCTGCCGGCCCCGGCCCGGCCGGGTGCGGCTCAGGGGGCAGGGGCGGGCGAGCAGTCGGCTGCGACCGGCGGCGGTGCCGACTACGACGAGACCATGCGGGGCCTGATCGACCGCCTCGCCAGGAAGCTCGCCGCCGACGGCAGCGACGTCGACGGCTGGCTGCGCCTGGTGCGCACCCATATCGCGCTCGGCGAGCGCGACCGCGCGACCGCGGCAGCCGCCGACGCGCGAAAAGCGCTCGCCGGCGCGCCCGAAAAACTCGCCCGCATCGATGCCGTCGCGAAGGAGCTCGGGCTACCCGAGCCGCGACCCGCGTCCGGTTCCGGAGTCGTGCAATGACCCGCAAGCAGCGTCGCTTCGCCCTGATCGCCGGCGGTGTCGCCGTGCTGGCCGTGGCGGTCGGCCTCGTCCTCAACGCGCTGACAGACTCGATCGTGTTCTTCAACTCGCCGACCGACGTCGTCGAGAAGAAGGTGCAGCCCGGCACGCGGCTGCGCATCGGCGGTCTGGTCGCCCCCGGCTCGGTGGAGCGCGGCGAGAATCTGGCGGTGCGCTTCCAGGTGACCGACGGCGCCAACACCATCGCGGTCGCCTACAAGGGCATCCTGCCGGATCTGTTCCGCGAGGGGCAGGGCGTGATCGCCGAGGGCGTGCTCGACGGCTCCGGCGTCAAGGCCGACAGCGTGCTCGCCAAGCACGACGAGAAGTACATGCCGCGCGAGGTCGCCGACGCGCTGAAGAAGCAGGGCCACTGGCAGGCCGACTACGACAAGGGCAAGGCGCCCAACGCTGCGCCCGCCGCCGCGCCGGCCGCGGCGCCCGGCCCGCAGTCGTCGGTGACGATGCCCGCCGCCACGGGAGCCGCGACGCGATGATCCCGGAGCTCGGCCACTACGCTCTCGTCCTGGCGCTGGCGCTGGCGCTCGCCCAGGCCATCGTGCCGTTGATCGGCGTGAAGACCGGCGACGACGCCCTGATGGCGGTGGCGAAGCCGACCGCGCTGGTGCAGTTCGGGTTCGTCGCGCTCTCCTTCGCGGCGCTGACCGCGAGCTACGTCGTCTCCGACTTCTCGGTCGAGAACGTCGCGGCGAACTCGCACTCGACCATGCCGCTCGTCTACAAGTTCACCAGCGTGTGGGGGAACCACGAGGGCTCGATGCTCCTGTGGGTGCTGATCCTCGCGCTGTTCGGGGCGATGCTGGCCGCCCTCGGCCGCAACGTGCCGGCCGTGCTGCACGCCGCCGTGCTCAGCGTGCAGGCGATCGTCGCGATCGCGTTCTACCTGTTCATCCTGATCACCTCCAATCCGTTCGCGCGGCTCGCCCAGCCGCCCTTCGAGGGGCGCGACCTCAATCCGATCCTGCAGGACATCGGCCTCGCGATCCATCCGCCGCTCTTGTACGTGGGTTATGTCGGCTTCTCGGTCGCCTTCTCGTTCGCGGCCGGCGCGCTCTTGATCGGCCGTATCGACGCGGCGTGGGCGCGCTTCGTGCGACCGTGGATCCTGATCGCCTGGATCTTCCTCACGCTCGGCATCGCGATGGGCTCCTACTGGGCCTATTACGAGCTCGGCTGGGGGGGCTGGTGGTTCTGGGATCCGGTCGAGAACGCCTCGCTGATGCCGTGGCTCGCCGGCACGGCGCTCCTCCATTCGGCCCTGGTGATGGAGAAGCGCGACGCCCTCAAGGTGTGGACCATCCTGCTCGCCATCCTCACCTTCTCGCTGTCGCTGATGGGCACGTTCCTGGTCCGCTCCGGCGTGCTCACCTCGGTGCACTCCTTCGCCACCGATCCGACGCGCGGCGTGTTCATCCTGGCGATCCTGGTCGTCTTCATCGGCGGCTCGCTGACGCTGTTCGCCTGGCGCGCCCCGATGCTGCGGCAGGGCGGCCTGTTCGCGCCGGTGTCGCGCGAAGGCTCGCTGGTCTTCAACAACCTGTTCCTCACCACGGCCTGCGCCACCGTGTTCGTCGGCACGCTCTACCCGCTGGCGCTCGAGGCGCTGACGGGGGCGAAGATCTCGGTCGGAGCCCCGTTCTTCAACATGACGTTCGGCCCGCTGATGGTGCCGCTGCTGATCGCCGTGCCGTTCGGCCCGCTGCTCGCCTGGAAGCGCGGCGACCTGTTGGGAGTCGCGCAACGGCTGGTCACCGCCGCGGGCGCCGCCGTGCTGGCGCTGGTGATCACGTTCGCCCTGCAGGGCGGACCCGTGCTGGCGCCGCTCGGCATCGGCCTCGCCGCGTTTGTGATCGTCGGCGCCGCGACCGACGTCGCCGAGCGTATCGGCCTGTTCCGTCTGCCGGCCGGCACGAGCTTTCGGCGCGCCGTCGGCCTGCCGCGCTCGGCCTGGGGCACGGCGCTCGGCCATGCCGGGCTCGGCGTCATGCTGCTCGGCATCGTCGGCGAGTCGCAGTGGAACATCGAGCGCATCGTCGCCATGAAGGCCGGCGACGTCGCCACGGTCGGCCGCTACGAGCTGGTGTTCGACGGGCTCGACCAGCGCGAGGGCCCGAACTACCGCGAGCTGTCGGTGCGCTTCGCGGTGCGCGAGGGCGGCGTGAAGATCGCGACACTGGCGCCGGCCAAGCGCGCCTTCACGCATCGCGAGATGGCGACCACCGAGGCCGCGCTGATGCGCCACGGCGTCGGCCAGCTCTATGTCTCGCTCGGCGACCTCAATCCGGACGGCTCGGTCGCCGTGCGGGCCTACGACAAGCCGCTGGTGCTGCTGATCTGGATCGGCACCATCGTGATGTCGATCGGCGGCGGTCTGTCGCTGTCGGATCGCCGCCTGCGCGTCGGCGCGCCGCGCCCCTCCAAGGCGAGGCTCGCCGCCCAGCCGGCGGAGTGAGAAGGTTGTCGCCGGCCGTGATCGCGCGCCGAATGCGCCGCGTCTCAGCGGTGGGGCGTCTTGCGGCCGGCTGCGCGTTGCGCGGCTTTCTTGCGCGATGGTGCTTCGGGCGATCCGAGGTCGTTCTCGACGGGCGCCAGGAGATCGAGCGGCACGGAGAGCACCCGGGCGAGCTTCCGGTGCAGGGCGAGCGGTCCTGCTCGCTTGCCGCTTTCGAGGTCCGACAGGTAGCCTTGGGTGATCCCGAGCGCAGTGGCGAGCTCGACCTGGGTCATTCCGCGAAATCCGCGCAGCACGCGGATCGGGTTTTCTCCGTCGGCGAGCGCCTCCGCGACCGCGAGCGGAAAGACCGGCGCGCCGGCCGCGATCTCCTCGCGGGCCTTCGCGACCAGTCGGGCCGTGCCGGCATCCTCGGCGGCTTCCGCCGCGAGGGCGACGAGCCGCTCGTATTCGGCGCGCGGCAGGATCGCCACCTCGCCCTTCGGGGTCGTCTCGAAGCGGACCTTCATGTCGGCCTCCCGGCCTCTTTCGTGTCAATCGTAGATGTCGCGGCGATGGCCGACCGCCACCACCACGATGGTGTCGCCGTCAGGGTCGAAGATCACCCGCCAGTCGCCGACCCGAAGGCGTGCCCCGGCCCGGCCCTTCAGCACCTTGACGTCGCCGTGGCCGGTGGCCGCGTAGGCCTCCAGCCGCGCCCTGATGCGGGTCCGCGCCGCCTTGGACAGCTTCGTCCACTGCCGCGTCGCGGCCGGAGTGAAGACGATCGACCGCATGCCTCGATATCGCATTCTGCGATATCGAGGTCAACCGGGATTATGCCGTGATGATCCGACGACTGTTGATTTGCGTTTCGATGGCGCTCGCGATCGCCGGTCCCGCTCTCGCCGTGCAGCCCGACGAGATGCTGAAGGACCCGGCGCAGGAGCAGCGGGCGCGCGACATCTCGCAGCATCTGCGTTGCCTCGTGTGCCAGAACCAGTCGATCGACGATTCAGACGCCGGGCTCGCTCGCGACCTGCGCCTGCTGGTGCGCGAGCGGATCGAGAAAGGCGACAGCAACAGCCAGGTGATCGACTATCTGGTCGCCCGCTACGGCGAGTTCGTGCTCTTGAAGCCACGCTTCTCGTGGCAGACCGCGATCCTGTGGGTCGCGCCCGCCCTGATCCTGCTCGCCGGCGCGATCGGCTTCGGCGTGATGCTCCACCGCCGCCGCGACGCCGCCGAGATGGCCGTCGCCGCACCGCTCAGCGACGAGGAGAAGAAGAAGCTCGCCGAGCTGACGAAGGGCTGAGGTTTCGGCTGTTCGATCCATTCGGTGGTCATTCCGGGGCGGCGCGCAGCGCCGAACCCGGAATCCAGCCCAGATCGCGGAGCTCGAGCTCGCCGCTGGATTCCGGGTTCGCGGCTTCGCCGCGCCCCGGAATGACAACGCCGCGTGCAAGAGGGAACGCCCCCGTTCCTACAGCCACCCCACCCGGCGGAACCACCAGAACAGCCCGCCGCAGGCGGCCAAAATGCAGCCGACCACGACGTAGTAGCCCCACACCCAGTCGAGCTCCGGCATGTGCTTGAAGTTCATGCCGTAGATGCCGGCGACCGCGGTCGGCACAGCGAGGATGGCGGCCCAGGCGGCGAGGCGCCGCGTGATCACGGTCTGCTGCATCTGCCCGACCATCAGGCCCGCTTCGAACGCGAAGGCCAGGACCTCGCGCAGCGCGTCGATCTCCGACTGGACGCGCTTGATGTGGTCCGTCACGTCGCGGAACAGCGGCTGCAGATTGGGGTCGATGGCGGTGAGCTTGGAGTGCTCCAGCCGCTGGCACACGTCGACCAGCGGGCCGGCGGCGTTGCGCAGCCGCAGGAGGTCGCGGCGCAGCGTGTAGAGGCGCTCGATCGCCTCGGTGCCGAGGCTGTTCTCCAGCACCCGGTCCTCGATGCGCTCGACCTCCTCGGTGATCGCCTCCAGCACCGGGGCGTAGTTGTCGACGATGAAGTCGAGCACCGAATAGAGGATGTAGTCCTCGCCCTGGATCAGCATGTCGGGCGAGGCCTCGCAGCGCCGCCGGATGTCGGCATAGGAGCGCGAGGCGCCGTGCCGCACGCTCACCACGTAGCCGTGGCCGACGAACAGATGCGTCTCGCCGAAGGCGACGCGGCCGTCGACCATCTGGGCGGTCCGCGCGACGACGAACAGCGTGTCGCCGTACTGCTCGAGCTTGGGCTGCTGATGCGCCTTCTCGGCGTCCTCGATGGCGAGCGGATGCAGGGCGAACTGCTGCTGCAAGGCGGCGAGCAGCTCGTGGTCGGGCTCGTAGAGGCCGATCCAGACGACATGGCGGGGGCGTTGCGCCCAGCTCCCGGCCTCCTCGACCGGGATGTCGGCGAGCCGCCGTCCGTCGCGGTAGACGACCGCGTTGACGAGGCCGTGCGCGTCGCCGTCCCGCGGCCGCAGGGCGGTGAGGGCGGGCGGCGCCGGCGCGGGCGGCCGGTCCGGCAGAGTCTCGGTCATGCTCGGTCTCCGCGGCCCGGCCGAGGCGACCGCCGCGACGTGCCGCGGCGGGACGGGCAGGGGCCGATGTAACGCGGCGGGGCGCCAGCGCCAAGCCGCGCCTGGCCGGGGGCGCCTTGGTTCGGTCCAACTGATTGAAATAAATAAGGTTTTATGAGCCCCCCCAGATTACGGAGTTTTAATCCGGCGGTCAGGACGCGGTAATCCGGCGATCTCCATCTTCTCCGACGACGGTGATGCGGTTCGCGCCGCCGAACGAGCCGAACGACGTGATGTCGGACGACATGATGCCGAACGACCTGAAGATGGAGCCTTCGATGAACGAGACCGAATCCCTGACCGGCAAGGTGCGCAGCCTGGTGTCGGCGCGGCGCCTGGCGCTGCTCGCGACGGTCGGCGCACTCGGTGCCGGCGTGCTGTTCGTCAATCCCGATTTCGTGCCCGGCAGCCGCCAGACTGCGCTGCTCGCCCCCGCCTATGCCCAGAACACCCAGCGCCCCGCCGGGTTCGCCGACATCGTCGACAAGGTGAAGCCGGCCGTGATCTCGGTGAAGGTCAAGGTCAGCAACGAGCGGCCGCGGGTCGGCACCCGGGGCGAGGATCCGTTCGGCCAGGGCTCGCCCTTCGAGTTCTTCTTCCGCCGCTTCGGCCAGGGCCAGGACGGCATCCCGGACCAGCCGCAGAACCCGCGCCGCCGGCAGTTCTCGACCGGCCAGGGCTCCGGCTTCTTCATCACGCCGGACGGCTACGCCGTGACCAACAACCACGTGGTCGACAAGGCCGAGAGCGTCCAGGTGACGACCGACGACGGCAAGACCTACACGGCCAAGGTGATCGGCACCGATCCGCGCACCGACCTCGCGCTGATCAAGGTCGACGGCCGCACCGACTTCCCCGCCGTCGCGCTCGGCGACAAGGCACCGCGCATCGGCGACTGGGTGCTGGCGGTCGGCAATCCGTTCGGCCTCGGCGGCACTGTCACGGCCGGCATCGTCTCGGCTCGCGGCCGCGACATCGGCGCCGGCCCCTACGACGACTTCCTGCAGATCGACGCGCCGGTGAACCGCGGCAATTCGGGCGGCCCGAGCTTCGACATGGACGGCAACGTGGTCGGCGTGAACACGGCGATCTTCTCGCCGTCCGGCGGCTCCGTCGGCATCGCCTTCGCGATTCCCGCCGAGACCGTCCGCACCGTCGTCGCCCAGCTCAAGGACAAGGGCAAGGTGTCGCGCGGCTGGATCGGCGTGCAGATCCAGTCGGTCACCGACGACATCGCCGACAGCCTCGGGCTCAAGACCGACCAGGGGGCGCTGGTCGCCGAGCCGCAGTCCGGCAGCCCGGCCGCCAAGGCCGGCATCAAGTCGGGTGACGTGATCACGGCCGTCAACGGCGAGCCCGTGAAGGACTCCAAGACCCTCGCCCGCACCATCGGCATGATGGCGCCCGGCGCCACCGTGAAGCTCGACGTCTTCCGCAACGGCAAGACCGAGACGCTGAACCTGACGCTCGGCGAGCTGCCCAAGGAGCAGCGCCTCGCCTCGCGCGGCGACGGCGACGGCGAGCGCTCCGGCCGCAGCGGCGACACCAAGGTGCCGCGCCTCGGCCTGACGCTGGCCCCGGCCGGCGCGGTGGCCGGCGGCGGCAGCGAGGGCGTGGTCGTCACCCAGGTCGATCCCGACGGCGCGGCCGGCGACCGGCTGCGGACCGGCGATGTCATCCTCGACGTCGGCGGCACGACCGTGAACTCCCCGGCCGACGTCCGCAAGGCGCTCGGCGAGGCCCAGACGGGCGGCAAGAAGACCGTCCTGATGCGCGTCAAGACCGGCCAGAACACCCGCTTCGTCGCGGTGCCTCTCGCCAAGGGCTGACCGCCGCCTCGGGGCGCTGCCGTCGGTCCTCGAGTCGCCCCGGCCCGGCAGCCTCCGAACACGGGACGGTCTCGGCCGTCCCGTCTGTCTTCGCGCCCCGAGGGCCGGCCTGCCGGCTCTCGGTCGTAGGAACGGGGCCGGCTTGCCGGCTCTCGGTCGTAAGAACGGGGCCGGCCTGCCGGCTCTCGGTTGTAATACGGGGACGTTCCGCCGCCACCGGTCACGACGATCGGGACGGCGCGCCCGTCCCGCCTGCCATCTGACGGATCCGGCATATCCTCGCCCCGCCGGGCCGTCGGAGGAGGGGACGGCGGTCCGCCGTCGTCCCCTTTCCGCTCCGCCCGGCGGTGTGCCGTGCGATCCGATCCCCGGCGCGGTTGTCATGGCGTCGAGGGCTCGCTACTTCTCCGGATGGAGGCGCCCGTGTCACCCGTGTCCACGTCACCCGTGTCCGTGTCGCCCCTGTCCGGGTCGCCGATGCAGCGGATGCCGACGGTCGAGGCGCCCCCCGAACGGACCGCCGTCGGTCCCGAGGCCAAGGTTCACACCATGCGCCTGTTGATCATCGAGGACGATCGCGACGCCGCCGACTATCTGGTCAAGGCGCTGCGCGAGGTCGGTCACGTGGCGGATCACGCCGCCGACGGCGAGGAGGGCCTGGCGCTCGCCAGCCACGAGACCTACGACGTCCTGATCGTCGATCGCATGCTGCCCAAGCGCGACGGCCTCTCGGTCATCGGCGCGCTGCGGGCCAAGGGCGCCACGGTTCCGGCGCTGATCCTGTCGGCGCTCGGCGCCGTGGACGATCGCGTCAAGGGACTGCGCGCCGGCGGCGACGATTATCTCGCGAAGCCGTACTCGTTCGCCGAGCTGCTCGCCCGCGTCGAGATTCTGGCGCGGCGCCACGGCGGCCGCGAGGAGACGGTCTACCGGGTCGGCGATCTCGAGCTCGACCGGCTGTCGCACCGGGTGACCCGCGGCAAGGAGGAGATCGTCCTGCAGCCGCGCGAGTTCCGCCTGCTCGAGTATCTGATGAAGCACGCCGGCCAGGTGGTCACCCGCACCATGCTGCTGGAGAACGTGTGGGACTATCACTTCGATCCGCAGACCAACGTGATCGACGTGCACGTCTCGCGTCTGCGCGGCAAGATCGACAAGGGCTTCGCGCAGCCGCTCCTCCACACGGTCCGCGGGGCCGGATACATGATCCGTGACGGCGCTCGCTAAGCTCCTCAAGACCACGGTCTTCCGCCTCACCCTTCTGTACCTCCTGGTGATGGTGCTGTTCGCCGCGTTCCTGCTCGGCTATTTCGCCCTCAACACGCGGCGGTTGATGAACGAGCAGATCGTCCGCACGGTCGAGACCGAGACGGACGAGCTGACCCGCCAGTACGAGGCCGCCGGCCTGCGCCGGCTCCTCTTCATCGTCGAGAGCCGCGGCAACCAGCCGGGATCGAGCCTCTATCTCGTGACGACGCCGACCGGCGGCGGCATCGCCGGCAACGTCGCCTCGCTGGAGGCGGGCGTGATCGAGCGGTCGGGCTGGGTCGAGACCAGCTATCGCCGGCTGGAGGAGCCGGACGGCGGCGACCACACGGCGCTCGTCAAGGTGACCGAGTTGCCCGGCGGGTTCCGCCTCCTGGTCGGCCGCGACCTCGCCGAGCGCGAGCACCTGTTCCGCATCGTCGCCACGGCGGGGCGCTGGTCGGTCGCGATCGTCGTCGTCCTCGGCCTGCTGGGGGGCGTGTTCGTCAGCCGCCGGGTGCTGCGCCGCATCGACGCGATGACCGACAAGGCCCGTGTCATCATGGCGGGTGATCTCGCCGGGAGGCTCCCCGTGGCCGGCTCCGGCGACGAGCTCGACCGCCTGGCGACCAGCCTGAACACCATGCTGGAGCGCATCGAGACGCTGCTGCGCGGGCTCAAGGAGGTCACCGACAACGTCGCCCACGACCTCAAGACGCCACTCACCCGGCTGCGCAACCGCAGCGAGGCGGCGCTACGCCATGCGTCGAGCGAGGCCGACTATCGCCAGGCGCTCGAAGCCGTCATCGAGGAATCGGACGGGCTGATCCGCACCTTCGAGAGCCTGCTGATGATCGCCCGCGCCGAGTCCGGGGAACCGCGCGCCGACATGGTGGTGTTCGACGCGGCCGCGATCGCCCGCGACGTCGGCGAGCTGTACGAGCCGCTCGCCGAGGAGAAGGGGCTCGCCTTGCGGGTCGAGGCGGCGGAGGCGGCGCCGATCCGCGCCAACCGCGAGCTGATCGGCCAGGCGCTCGCCAATCTGATCGACAACGCCATCAAGTACGCGGCCGAAGCGGATGCCGCGGACCGGGCGACCGCGGCGTCGCCGGCCGGCCTTCCGGTCGCGGTGGGCGCCGGCGCCGGCGTGGGTGCGCCGGGAGACGGCGGGACCATGGTGGCCGAGGCTCCGCCCCAGGTGCCGCCCGACATGCCGCCGATGTTCCCGCCGCCGCCGGCCGACGTGGTGGTCGCCGCCGCGACGCTCGGCGACCGGATCGAGATCTCGGTCGCGGATCGCGGCCCCGGCATCGCCGCCGCGGATCGCGGCCGGGTGCTCGAACGCTTCGTCCGGCTGGAGAAGAGCCGCTCCCAGCCGGGCTCCGGGCTCGGATTGAGCCTTGCATCCGCGATCGCGCGGCTTCATGGAGGTGAGCTGCGGCTGGAAGACAATGCGCCGGGTCTTCGGGTCGTCCTCTCCCTCCCTCGCGCGGCGCCCGCCTGAAGGACCCTCCGTGGCGAACCAGCCGGCAGCGATGGCCGTCGAAGCAAGGTCCGCGACGCTCGCGGAGCGTCTCGTCCGTGCACCCCTTCTGGTCGATGCGGAGGCCGCTCGGGCCGCCGTCGACGAGTGGATCGTCGAGGCGGGCGAGGCCGGCGCAGCCTTCGCGGAGATCGCGGCGGTGCATCCGCTGGCCCGCGCGCTGACCGAGGCGCTCGCCGACGGCTCGCCCTATCTGTGGGAGCTGATCCGGCGCGATCCCGCGTGCTTCGTCCGGCTGCTCGACCGCGATCCCGACGCGCATCTGCGCGACCGCATGTCGGAGACGTTCCGGGCCGTGGCGCACGGCGCCGACGACGCCGAGGTGATGCGGCTCTTGCGTCGGCTCAAGGCGGAGGCGGCGCTGCTGATCGCGGTCGCCGACATCGGCGGCGTGTGGCCGCTCGCGCAGGTGACGCGGGCGCTGAGCGATCTCGCCGACACGGCCGTGCGGGCGGCGGTGCGCCACCTGCTGCTCTCCGCGATGCGGGCCGGCAAGCTGGTGCCGCGCGACCCCGACCACATCGAGGAGCATTGCGGCTATGTCGTCTTCGCGATGGGCAAGGGCGGCGCCCACGAGCTCAACTACTCGAGCGACATCGACCTGATCGTCTTCTACGACCCGGCGGCGCCGCTCGCCCCCGACATCGAGCCGGGTCCGCAATTCGTGCGGATGACCCGCACGCTGATCAAGCTGCTGCAGGAGCGCAACGGCGACGGCTACGTGTTCCGCGTCGATCTTCGCCTGCGGCCCGACCCCGCCTCGACCCAGGTCGCCGTCTCGGTGCCGGCGGCGCTCGACTACTACGAGAGCGTCGGCCAGAACTGGGAGCGCGCCGCCTTCATCAAGGCGCGGCCGGTCGCCGGCGACCTCGCGCTCGGCGGCCTCGTGCTCAAGGAGCTGACGCCGTTCGTCTGGCGCAAGTATCTCGACTTCGCGACGCTCGCCGACGTGCACGCGATGAAACGCCAGATCCACGCCTACAAGGGGCACGGCGACATCGCGGTCGAGGGCCACAACGTCAAGCTCGGCCGCGGCGGCATCCGCGAGATCGAGTTCTTCGTGCAGACCCAGCAGCTCATCGCCGGCGGCCGCAATCCCGGCCTGCGCGGCCGCGAGACGCTGGAGATGCTGGACGCGCTCGCCGAGGGCGGCTGGATCGCGCCGGAGGCGGCGACCGAGCTCGCCCGCGCCTACCGGTTCCTGCGCGAGGTCGAGCACCGGCTGCAGATGGTGGCCGACGAGCAGACCCACAATCTGCCCTCCGACCGGCCGGCGCTGGAGCGCTTCGCCCGCTTCCTCGGCTACGAGAGCCGCGACGCCTTCGCGACCGCGCTGCTCGCCGAGCTCAACGTCGTCCAGCGCCATTACGGTGCGCTGTTCGAGCACGCGGCGCTGCGCGCCGCCGAGCAGCGCGGGCTCGCCTTCCCGACCGACCGCGACGACAAGGAGACGCTCGACAAGCTCGGCGCCATGGGGTTCCGCACCCCGCTCGAAGTATCGACGACGGTGCGGCGCTGGCTCTCCGGCGCGCCGCGGGGCCTGCGTGGCGAGGCGGCGCGCAGCCACTTCACCCAGCTCGTGCCGATGCTGCTCGATCAGCTCGCCGCCGCCGAGAATCCCGACGCTGCGGTGCTGGCCTTCGACCATTTCCTCGCCGGCCTGCACGGCGGCGCGCGGCTGTTCGCGCTCCTCAACCAGAATCCCGACCTGGTCGCGCTGGTCGGCCTGCTGCTCGGCACCGCGCCTCGCCTCGCCGACATCCTCGCCGCCCACCCCCAGGTGATGGACCCGCTGATCGACCCGGCCTTCTTCGGCGCGCTGCCCGACGCGGGGAGGCTCGACGAGGAGCTGGAGCGCTCGCTCGCCCAGGCGCGCTCCGACGAGGACTTCCTGGACCGCGTGCGGCTGTTCGGTCAGGAGCACATGTTCCTGATCGGCGCCCGCATCCTCTCCGGCACCGTGTCGGCCGTGCAGGCCGGCGACGCCTTCGCCGGGCTCGCCGACGTCGTCATCAAGGCGCTGCACCGCTCCGTCGAGACGAGCTTCTCGCGGATCTACGGTCGCATCCCGAAGGGCGAGAGCGCCGTGCTCGCGATGGGCAAGCTCGGCGGCCGCGAGATGACGGCCTCCTCGGATCTCGATCTGATCGTCATCTACGACTTCGACGAGGCGCATCCCGAATCCGACGGCGAGCGCTCGCTCTACGGCAGCCAGTACTTCGCCCGCTTCACCCAGCGGCTGATCAACGCGCTCACCACCCAGACCAATCACGGCCGCCTCTACGAGGTCGACATGCGGCTGCGGCCGTCCGGTCGCTCCGGCCCGGTCGCCACCTCGCTCGCCGCCTTCCGCGATTATCAGCGCAGCGATGCCTGGACCTGGGAGCACATGGCGCTGACCCGGGCGCGCGTCGTCTCCGCGTCACCGGCCTTCGCGCGCGGCGTCGAGCAGGCGATCCGCGCCGTGCTGTGCGTGCCGCGCGACGCGAAGACCATCGCTGGCGACGTCGTCGAGATGCGCCGCGCCATCGCCACCGAGAAGGGCGACGGCGACCGCTGGAGCCTCAAATACGTCGCCGGCGGGCTCGTCGATATCGAGTTCGTCGCCCAGTACCTGCAGCTCGTCCACGCCGCGAAGACGCCGGCGATCCTCGACACCTCGACCATCCGGGTGCTGGAGAAGGCAGCCCGGCTCGGCTTCCTGTCGGTCGAGGACGCCGAGGTGCTGCGCCCCGCGGCGCGCCTCTATCACGACCTCACCCACGTGCTGCGCCTGTGCCTGCCCGGGGCCTTCGAGCCGGAGAAGGCGGGTGCCGGTCTCCTCGCGCTGCTCACCCGCGCCGCCGACGTGCCCGACTTCGCCACCCTCGAAGCCCACCTCGCCGAGACCCAGGAGCGCGTCCGCGCGAGCTTCGTGCGGGTCTTGGGGGAGGAGCCGTAGGGGGCGGGGCCCGGTCCTCTTGCGTATCGCTTTCAGTAGCGCGATATTCTGAAATCGAAACGCAATTGCTCGTGGGTCAGCTCATGTCGACGGCCGTCAGCCGCATTCTCGATCGGCTCCGGGAGGGGGGCGGCCTCCAGGGGCGCGACATCGCCAACATCGTCGCGGTGTCGCCCGCGACGGTCTCGCGGTGGTCGAGCGGAAAGGCGATGCCCGACCTGAAGACCCAAACCGTGATGGCCGAGCTTCGCTATGTCGTCGACCGGCTGGCCGAGTTCTACACGCCGGACGAGACGCGCCTCTGGCTGCACGCCAAGCATCCGATGCTCGGTGGCGATCGGGCGATCGACCTGATCCATGCGGGCCGTACCGAAGCGGTGCTGGCGATCATCGACGCGCTGGATCAGGGCGCCTTCACTTGATGCCGCCCGATGTCCACCGGGCTCGCGATGTCGCGCTTCTCGATCTCGTCGATGCGTGTGCTCGCGAGCCGTTCGACGGCGAGACGTGGCGTGTCTGCCGCGACGGACGCGACCCCTGTCTGGGGGGAGCTTCGCTCAGCCGGTGGTGCAACGGGCGCTTCGAGGTCCTCTATACGGCGTTGGCGCGCGACGGCGCGGTGGCCGAGATCCATGCGCTCCTCTCGTCGCAGCCGGTCTTTCCGTCCCGGCCACGCTGGTTTGCTCATCGGCTTCGCGCCGCGACCGCGCGAACCCTCCGGATCGCCGACATGGCGATGCTCGGCCGGCTCGGTGTCGACACGGCCCGATGGACCGAGCGCGACTACGACAGAACCCAGGAAATCGCCGACGCCGCGCACTTCCTCGGTTTCGATGGTCTCTTCGCTCCCAGCGCGCGCTGGTCGTGCCTGAACTTGGTGCTCTTCACCGATCGCCTCCCAGCCGACGCGATCACGGTGGTCGCCAGCGAGCCCGATCCCATCGACTGGACCGAATGGCGGCGGCGCGCCCGTCGCTGAACCGTCCGTTCACCCGCAGCTGCGGATCGGCGTGGCGACCTCGCGGTCCTTGTTGTAGAGCGCGGCGTCGAAGCGGCGGGCGGCCGCCTGCAGGGCGTCGATGCCGGCGCTCGGCTTGCGCGTCCCGCCGATCGGCAGACGCACGACGACGATCGTGCCCTTGTTGAGCGTCGAGCGCAGCCGCATCGAGCCGTGGTGAAGCTCGACCAGCGACTTGGAGATGGCGAGCCCGAGGCCCGAGCCCTGGTGGCTCTTGGTGAACTGGTCCTCGACCTGCTCGAACGGCCGGCCGAGCCGGGCCAGCGCCTGGCGCGTGATGCCGATGCCGGTGTCGGCGATGGCGATGACGATGTCGTCGCCGCTGCGCCGTCCATGCACCCGCACCTCGCCGCCGTCCGGGGTGAACTTCACGGCGTTGGAGAGGAGATTGAGCACCACCTGCTTGACGGCGCGGCGGTCGGCGACGAGGCCGATCTCCGGCGCGATGCAGGACGTGACGGTGAGGGCCTTGTCCTGGGCCCGCTTCGACACCACCCGGATCGCCTCGCCGAGGATGCGATCGGCGTCGACCGGCTCGAAGTCGAGGCGCAGCCGCCCGGCTTCGATGCGCGACATGTCGAGAATGTCGTTGATGACGTCGAGCAGATACTGGCCGCTCTCGCGGATGTCGCGGCAGTACTCGTCGTAGCGGTCGACGCCGAGCGGGCCGAACAGCCGCGCTTCCATCATCTCGGAGAAGCCGAGGATCGCGTTGAGCGGCGTGCGCAGCTCGTGGCTCATGTTGGCGAGGAACTGCGACTTGGCCTGGTTGGCGTCCTCGGCGCGGGTCTTCTCGGCGGCGTATTTCTCGGCGAGCTCGGAGAGCTGGCGGGCCTGGGTCTGCAGCGCCTGCTGGGAGTTGCGCAGATCGTTGATGGTCGCCATCAGGCGCCGCTCGCTCTCGATCAGCTTCTCCTCGTGGCGCTTGATCTTGGTGATGTCGGTGCCGACCGAGACGTAGCCGCCGTCCTTGGTGCGGCGCTCGCTGATCTGCAGCCAGCGGCCGTCGTCGAGCTGCGCCTCGAAGGTGCGGCCGCCCGTCGTAGCGCCGCTCTCGGCCACGATGGTGCGCACCACGTGCTGGCTGCCGGCGGCGAGCACGGCCTCGTAGGAGGTGCCGGCGACCACGGCCGAGTCGGACAGGTTGTACAGCTCCTGGAAGTTGGAGTTGCACATCACGAGCCGGTTTTCGGCGTCCCACAGCACGAAGGCCTCGGGCACCGTCTCGATGGCGTCGCGCAGGCGGATGTCGGCCGCGACCGTCTTCTCGACCAGGCTCTTCTGCTCGGTGATGTCGACCGCGATGCCGATCAGATGCACGCCGCCGTCGCCCTGGCGGATGATCTCGCAGCGCACCCGCAGCCACACCCAGTCGCCGCGGGCGTGCCGCATCCGGAAGGCGCGGTCGATCGCCCGGGTCTGGCCGTCGGCGATCTGGGCGGCGAGCCCGGCGAGGTCGACGTCCTGCGGATTGACCAGCGCCTCGAGGTCCTCGAACTCCAGAAGCTCGTCGCGGCATTCGATGCCCAGGATGGCGAACATCGAATGCGACCAGAAGATCCGGCCGGAGGCGAGATCCCAGTCCCACAGGCCGCAGCGGCCGCGGTTGAGCGCCGTGTCGATGCGGTGGCGCACCGTGTCGTGGATCAGGTCCGCCTCGCGGGCCCGCATCGCCTGCCAGTGGAAGGCGAAGCCGAGAATCAGGACGACGAAGCCGGTGGTCGCCGACAGCGTCACCGTCATGGCCGTGTCGGAGCGCCACCCGGCCGTGGCGTTCGCGGCCGGCGTGATCACGAGCATCCGGCCGAGCGGGGCGGGGAGGTCGCGCAGCGTGACGAAACCGCGGCCGCCCTCGGCCAGGGTGCTCTCGACCACGCTGCCGCGCCGGCCGAGCAGCGCGGTCCCGGCGATCGGCACGGCGAGCTCGGCGATGCGCCGGCCGCGGCCGCGCTCCGGCGGGGTCGAGGCGATCACGACGCCGGCCGCGTTGGCGACGAAGACGTCGCGGTCGCGCAGCATCGGATCGGCGCCGATCGCCGCCGTCACCTCGTCCTGCAGGCGGGTCGGCGCGGCCGCCAGCGCGATGATCTCGAGGCGTTGCGCCAGCACGGCGGCGACGAGCTCGAGCTCGTCGGCCGCCGCCGCGACGGCACGACGATGATTGTCGCGGATCTGCACCGCGGCGCCGGTCGCGATGGTGATCAGGAAGACGAGGATGAGAACCGGAACCGCCCGTCGCAGCACGGGCTCGGCGATCAGCAGTCGGCGATACGCGGGCTTGGCGACGCTCTGCGCCAGAGCCTTGATGGAATCGGTACTCGCCGACGCGCTCGCACCGTGAGCGGGCGCCATCGCCAGCCTCCGTTCGGATCAGTCCTGAAAATGTGCCGGAAGGATGTGCCGCATCTCCCCGAACGGCGGCATTTGAATCGAATATTAACGATTTGTCGAGAGTCCCGGAATCGATTTCGGAGCCGCTTTTCGGGCTCGTGAAATACCTGAATCATTTGAATCGCGTAGGCGGCGGGAGCGCGACCAGCGACGCCCGCCGCAGACCGGTCTCAGCGCTCGCCGAGCGACCGCTCGACGATGTCGGCGAGATCGCGTGACAACGAGGGATTCGCGGCGACCCGCTCGAGTGTCGCGCGCGCCTTGTCGCGGCGACCGGGCTCGAGCGCCCGCCAGCTCCGGAACGCCGTCATCAGCCGCGCCGCGACCTGAGGATTGCGCCCGTCGAGGGTGAGCACCATGCCGGCGACGAAGTCGTAGCCCTTGCCGTCGGCGCGATTGAACTGGGTGTGGTTGGCCTGCGCGAAGGAGCCGAGCAGGGCGCGCACCCGGTTCGGATTGCCGAGCGAGAAGGCCGGATGGTCGATCAGCCGCTCGACCCGCGCGAGCGTGCCCGGATCGGGGATCATGGCCTGCAGGGCGAACCACTTGTCGATCACCAGCGGGTCGTCGCGGAAGCGCTCGGCGAAGTCGGCGAGTGCCGCCTCGCGCTCGGCGGTGTCGTGCAGGCTCAGCGTGCCGAGCGCCGCCATCCGGTCGGTCATGTTGTCGGCCTCGGCGTACTGGGCGGCGGCGAGCGCCACGGCGCCGGCATGGCCGGGCGCCGCCAGGAGATCGAGGCAGACATTGCGCAGCGCGCGGCGTCCGGCGCTCGCTGCGTCGGGCGAGTAGGGGCCGTCGTCGCGCAGGCGGTCGTAGAGGACTCGCAGCGTCGGCGCGAGGTCGTTGCCGATCGCCCGGCGCAGCGCGTGGCGGGCGTTGAAGATCGCCTCGGGGTCGACGTCGCGGCCGATGTCGCGGGCGATGTCGCCCTCGGACGGGATCGACAGCACCTGCGCGACGAAGGCCGGCTCCAGCCGCTCGTCGTCGAGCACCGAGGCGAGGGCGTGGACGAGGCCGCCGTCGTGGCGCACCCCGCCGCCCGCCCGGATCACCGCGACGTTGCCGATCAGGATCTCGGAGGCGAGCGTCTGCACGGCCTGCCAGCGATTGAACGGATCGGAATCGTGGGTGGCGAGGAAGCGCAGGTCGTCGCTGCCGAGATCGGCCTTGATCTTCACCGGGGCCGAGAAGCCGCGATTGAGCGACGGCACCACCGGCACCGTGATCCCGTCGAACACGAAACGCTCGGCCGGCCTGGTGAGCACCAGCACGCCGCGCTCGACCGGGCCGTGCCCGCGGCGCACCAGCGGCACGTCGCGGCCGTCCGGCCCGACGAGTCCCAGCACCAGCGGAATCTGCATCGGCGACTTCACCGGCTGGCCCGGAGTCGGAGGCACCACCTGGGCGATGTCGAGGACGAGGGTGCCGCCCTGCGCGTCGTGGCGGCGCGTCACCGCGAGCTCGGGCGTGCCGGCCTGGCCGTACCAGAGCATGAACTGGGAGAAGTCGGTGTCGCCCGCCTCGGCGAAGCAGGCGACGAACTCCTCGATGGTGGCGGCGCGGCCGTCGTGGCGGGCGAAGTAGAGATCCATGCCGGCCCGGAACGTCTCCGGCCCGAGCAGGGTCTTGAGCATGCGCACCACCTCGGCGCCCTTCTCGTAGACGGTCGCCGTGTAGAAATTGTTGATCTCGCGATAGGTCTCCGGCCGCACCGGATGGGCGAGCGGCCCCGCGTCCTCGACGAACTGATGACCGCGCAGCACCCGCACGTCGGCGATGCGCTTCACCGGCCGCGAGCGCATGTCGGAGGAGAATTCCTGATCGCGAAAGACCGTCAGGCCCTCCTTCAGGCAGAGCTGGAACCAGTCGCGGCAGGTGATGCGGTTGCCGGTCCAGTTGTGGAAGTACTCGTGCGCGATCACCGCCTCGATATGGGCAAAGTCGGCGTCGGTCGCGGTCTCGGGCGAGGCGAGCACGTACTTGTCGTTGAAGATGTTGAGGCCCTTGTTCTCCATGGCCCCCATGTTGAAGTCCGCCACCGCGACGATGTTGAAGACGTCGAGGTCGTATTCGCGGCCGAACGCCTGCTCGTCCCAGCGCATCGAGCGCTCGAGCGCGGCGAGCGCGTAGCCGGCGCGGTCCGCCTTGCCGGGCTCGACATAGACGGCGAGCTCGACCGAGCGGCCCGACATCGTGGTGTAGGTCGTGCGGCAGACATCGAGCCGGCCGCCGACCAGGGCGAACAGATAACAGGGCTTCGGGAAGGGATCGTGCCAGACGGCGAAGTGTCGGCCGGTGCCGGGCACGTCGCCGCGCTCGACCAGATTGCCGTTGCCGAGCAGCACCGGCGCCTCGTCGCGGTCCGCCTCGATGCGGGTCGTGTAGACGGCCATCACGTCGGGCCGGTCCAGGAAATATGTGATGCGGCGGAAGCCTTCGGCCTCGCACTGGGTGCAGTAGTTGCCGCTCGACCGATACAGGCCCATCAGCTTGGTGTTGGCGGACGGGTCGATCTCGGTCTCGACCTCGAGGACGAAGGGGCCGGCTGGCGGCTGCGGTATCTCGAGACCGTCCGGTCCGGCCGCGTAGGCGGTTTCGGGCAGCGCGGCGCCGTCGATCGTGACCGACAGGGGCGTCAGCTCGTCGCCGTCGAGCACCAGCGGGGCCGGGCCGCGCGCCGCCGGGTTGGGACGCAACGCGAGGCGGGCCTTGATGCGGGTGCGGCTCGGGTGCAGCGCGACATCCAGATGGACCGTGTCGACCAGCCAATCGGGGGGACGATAGTCCGAGAGGCGGATCGGGCGTGCATGTTCGGTGCGCATGAAGGTCCTCGGTGTCTGCGAACCCCATGTAATCCGGACGGCAGCGGAATTCCATCCGCCCGCGGCACCGGTGCAGCCATTTCGCCGCAGCGATGGGTTCGCCGATCGGATTTGCGCGATGCGACCTTTGTGGTTTAGTGGCGAGATCAGCGCGGTGTCCAGGCACGGACATCGCGGAGCGACAACGCGAGACACATCGCGGCGCAACAAAGCGATCGGCCCCGCCCTGCATTCACCGATCGCCTCAGGAGGATTCGCGACGGCGCCGAACCGGCGCCCGCCGGACGAACAACAGCGGACCGTCGCTCCCGCGAGCGGCGCATGTCCCGCGACGTCATCAAAAAACCAGGGAGAAGACGCCATGACACTGCTCGACACGAGACTCTTCGGGCCGAAGGCCATGAAGACCGCCATCGCGGCCGGGGCCGCGCTGATGGCGATGGCCCTGCCCGGGGCGGCGCAGACCTCGGGGAGCGACGCCGCCGGCGCCTATCCGAGTCAGCTCGTCAAGATCATCGTACCGTTCGGCGCCGGCAGCATCACCGACAACCTCGCCCGCATCCTGGCCGACAAGCTCGGCGAGATGTGGAAGCAGCAGGTGATCGTCGAGAACCGGCCGGGCCTCACCGGCACCACGGCGGCGGCCAAGTCGCAGGCCGACGGCTACACGCTGATGCTCACCTCCAACGGCCACACGGTGGCCGGCACGGTGAACAAGAACATCCAGTTCGATCCGGTGAAGGACTTCGTCGGCGTCGGCAAGGTCGCCTCGGTGCCGCTCGTCGCCATCGTGCCGCCGGAGCTCGGGGTGAAGTCGCTGCCCGAGTTCCTCGCGATGGCGAAGGAGAAGCCGGGCAAGCTGAATTTCTCCTCGGCCGGCGTCGCCTCGACCTCGTTCCTCGGCTCCGAGCTGATGCGCCAGGGCGCCGGCGTCAACATCGTGCACGTGCCCTACAAGGGCGTGCCGGACGCCGTCACGGCGGTGGTGCGCAACGACGCGCAGCTCTATTTCGCGCCGATCCCCAACGCCCAGGAGCTCGCGACCGCCGGCAAGGTGCGGATGATCGCCATCAATTCCAACACCCGCAACGCCAAGCTGCCCGACATCGCCACCGTCAAGGAGGCGGTGCCGAGCTACGACTACGATTCGTGGTTCGCCGTGCTGGCGCCGGCCGGCACCCCGAAGGCGATCGTCGCCAAGGTGAACGCCGACATGACCAAGGTGCTGCGCATGCCCGACGTGGTCGAGAAGCTCGACACGCTGGGCGCCGTGGCGTCGCCCGGCACGCCGGAGGCGCTCGACACGCAGCTCGCCAAGGAGACCGACTTCTACGCCAAGGTGCTGCGCGAGGCCGGCATCGGCGGCACGAACTGAGGCGGCTGCATCTCGACCTGTGGTCGATGCAGCGATCTCCGTTTCACCTCTCCCCGGCGGGGAGAGGTCGTCGCGCGGAACGCGGCGGGTGAGGGGGCCGTCGTCTCCACCGAGGCAGACGCCCCTCACCCCGGTCGCGCGCCGTGCTTGAGCCCGACCCTCTCCCATCGGGAGAGAGGTCCGGTGCAGACCGTTCGCCCGACGCGCTCGTCGCGCGCAACTCTTGCGCTCGGCCCGCGGCGGCGCCACGTCCGGATGTGAAGACAGCCTCCGGAGGCGGCCATGCCGGGCGATGCCACATCGAGCGATGTCGTGCGTCCCGAGACCATGCGGGCCATGGTGCTGGAGCGTCCGGGCACGCCGCTGGTGCTGCGCAAGCGGCCGGTGCCGCGGCCCGGACCCGGCGAGGTCCTGCTGCGGATCGCGGCCTGCGGTGTCTGCCGCACCGATCTCCACGTCGTCGACGGTGAGCTGACGCATCCGACCCTGCCGGTCGTCCCCGGCCACGAGATCGTCGGCCGGGTGCTCGCGGTCGGCGACGGAGTCGCAGGCTTCCAAACGAACCAGCGCGTCGGCGTGCCGTGGCTCGGCGCCACCTGCGGCACCTGCCCGTATTGCCGCGACGGACGTGAGAATCTCTGCGACGCGCCGGGCTTCACCGGCTACACGCGCGACGGTGGCTACGCGACTCATGCGCTCGCCGATCATCGCTACTGCTTCGCGCTTCCGGACGGCACCGGCGGCGGTGCGCTCGACGACGCCCACATGGCGCCGCTTCTATGCGCCGGACTGATCGGCTGGCGCAGCTACAGGATGGCGGGCGAGGGGATCACCGGCGAGGAGATGGCCGGCGAGGCGCGGGTGCTCGGCCTCTACGGCTTCGGCGCCGCCGCCCATATTCTCACGCAGATCGCCGTGCAGCAGGGGCGCCGCGTCTTCGCCTTCACCCGCGCCGGCGACGACGCCTCGCAGGCTTTCGCCCTGACGCTCGGGGCCGAATGGGCCGGCGCCGTCGACGCGACGCCGCCGGCGGCGCTCGACGCCGCGATCATCTTCGCGCCGGTGGGCGCGCTGGTGCCGCCGGCGCTTCGGGCGGTGCGCAAGGGCGGCCGCGTCGTCTGCGCCGGCATCCACATGTCCGACATCCCGAGCTTCCCCTACGCGATCCTGTGGGAGGAGCGCCAGCTCGTCTCGGTCGCCAACCTGACCCGCGAGGATGCGCAGTCGTTCTTCGCGGCGCTGCCGTCGCTCGACCTGAAAACCGAGGTGACGCTCTATCCTCTGGCGCGAGCGAACGCGGCACTCGCCGATCTGCGGGCCGGGCGGCTGCAGGGCGCAGCGGTGCTGCAATGTTCGCCGGCCGACGAAAAGTCGAACCAAGTCAACGGCTCCCGTCTCGCCTAAGGGAAAATACTTCCGTCACGGCGGAACCTCCCTCCAACACGGCCGTTCTATGTCGGAGTGTCGCCGGATCGAACGTGCGGGGTTCCGCTCCTCGCATCACCAGTGAACTCATCATTCCAATCGGGGCGGGGGAGCGGACGAGGGACAGCATGGCTGTTGCGCGCAGGATTCGTCGACGCGGCTGGATGACGGCCGCCAACAAGACCAACCAGACCGTGGAGCCGAAGCGACCGGTGGTGCGCCATCTGGCGGTGCGCTCGCGCGCCGGCGGCTCGCTCGCCGAGGCGAAGGCCTACGTGTTCGTGGTGGAAGGCGCCGTGATCGACACGGTGCTGACGTCGACGAACTGCTGGCTGCAGACGCTCACCGAGTTCGGCCACACGTTCCGCACCGCCGACGTGCATCGTTATCACGGCATGGATCCGGACGCGCTGCTCGACGCCCTGCTGCCGGTGGTCGACACGCCGGAGACCAAGGAGTTCATCCTCGCGAAGTATCGCATGCGCTGGGCCGGCGAGGTGATGCCGACGCTGCGTCCCTTCCCCGGCGTGCGCGAGCTGATCGTCGATCTGGCCTCGCGCGGGGCCGCGGTGGCGCTGGTCACCCACGCTTGCGGCGAGGAGCTGACGCAGATGCGGGCGCTGCTCGGGCTCGACGAGACCGTGACGGTCGTGTCGGGCGACGACGTCCCGCGCGGCATGCCGCATGCCGACCGCATCGGTGCCGCGCTGGAGCGGCTCGGGATACGCCAGCCCGGCGATGCCCTCGTGGTCGGTGCGAGCCCGTGGGACGCCGAGGCGGCGCACGCGGCGCACACCCGCTCGGTCGGCGTGCTCTCCGGACTGTTCGCCCGCGCCGACCTGCTCGAGGCCGGCTGTCAGTCGGTGTTCCTCGACGCCAAGAGCCTCGCGGGCGCGCTCGCCACGCCGGAGATCGCGGCCTGAGGCCGGCCCGCGATACACATTCGTTTCGCCATATGCCTTCGAAGCCGCCGCGACCGACCCGTCGCGGCGGCTTTTTTTTTTGTCGAGCCGACATCCTGCGACGAAGGTCGAGGCGGACCGGGCCGCAACCGGCTTGCCGGCCGGCGGCCGGGGCGCATAAGCTCTCTCATCAAACAACAGGAGCGCCCGGCCGCATGGACCGGAGCGCCGAGGGAGCGCCGATGACCGATCTCTTCACACGCCCGAATTCCGTTCTGCCGCGGGCCGCGCTGTCGCGCGGGCTGTCGCGACGCGCCTGTGTCGTCCTCGCCGCCGTCGCCGCGACGACGCTCGGGCTCGCCGCCACGGCGGTCGCCGCCCTCGACTATCCGACGCGGCCGGTGCGCTGGATCGTCTCCTATCCGCCGGGCGGTGCGACCGACATCACGGCGCGCCTCGTCGGCCAGGCCGTGTCGGAGCGGCTCGGCCAGCAGGTCGTCATCGAGAACCGGGCCGGCGCCGGCAACAACATCGGCACCGAGATCGCCGTCAACGCCGCGCCGGACGGCTACACGCTGTTCTTCGTCAATCCGGCCAACACCATCAACGCCACGCTCTACAAGAAGCTGTCGTTCGACTTCGTGCGCGACATGCAGGGCGTCGCCGGCATCATCCGGGTGCCCAACGTGATGGTGGTGAACCCGTCGGTGCCGGCCAAGACCGTGCAGGAGTTCATCGACTGGGTGAAGGCCAATCCAGGCAAGGTGAACCTCGCCTCCTCGGGCAACGGGACATCGATCCATCTGTCCGGCGAGCTGTTCATGGCGATGACGGGCGCCAAGATGACTCACGTGCCGTATCGCGGCTCGGCTCCGGCCGTGACGGATCTGCTCGCCGGGCAGGTGCACGTGATGTTCGACAATCTCCCTTCGGCGATCGAGCACATCCGGGCCGGGCGGCTGCGGGCGCTCGCCGTCACCACGGCGGAGCGCTCGGCCATGCTGCCCGACGTGCCGACCGTCGCCGAGACCGTGAAGGGCTACGAGGCGAGCGGCATCTTCGGCATGGGCATCCAGAAGGCGGCGCCCAAGGAGATCGTCGACAGGCTCAACGCCGCGGTGAACGAGTCGCTCGACGATCCCAAGCTGAAGACGCGGCTCGTCGAGCTCGGCGGCATCGTGATGAAGACGACGCCGGCCGAGTTCCAGAAGACCATCGAGGACGAGACGGCGAAGTGGGGCAAGGCCGTGCAGTTCTCCGGCGCCTCGGTGGACTGACGCCGGCGGACGATTGACGGGGTGTCATTCCGGGGCGCGAGCCGAAGGCTCGTGAACCCGGAATCCAGCGCAGGCCTCCGTAACGGCGGCTGGATTCCGGGTTCGCGGCTTCGCCGCGCCCCGGAACGACGGATCGATCGGATCCGCACGTCGTGACAGAGCCGCAGCCGCTCAGTGTCGGTCGCGATCTCGCGGCACGCCGCCCGTCGCCGGTCGACGCAGCCCGACAATCCGCGGCGCTTTGCTCACCTCGCATTCACGCTCCGACGAAGGTTCGGTTGTCTGTGGGCGCCTCTGCCTCTTACGATTGATGCAACCAGAAGCCGAGCGAATCGGCCGGGCCTGACAGGTGGCGGCGACGTGCCGCGAAGGAGGAATGGAAATGCGAGTTTTCGGACAATTCGGCTCGAGCTTGGCGGCGGTCGCGCTGACGGCGACGCTGACGGCGAGCCTGGCGGTCGGCACGGCGGTCGCCGACGATGCAGCGGATTATCCCAGCCGGCCGGTGCGCATCGTGGTGCCGTATCCGCCCGCCGGCACCACCGACATCCTGGCCCGCATCGTCGGCCAGCACATGTCGGAGACGCTCGGCCAGCAGTTCATCGTCGAGAACAAGCCCGGCGCCGGCAACAATATCGGCACCGAGATGGTGGTGAACTCGGCGCCCGACGGCTACACGCTGCTGCTCGCCAATCCGGCCAACGGCATCAATGCGAGCCTCTACAAGAAGCTGTCGTTCAACTTCCTGCGCGACATCGTCCCCGTCGCCGGCATCGTGCGGGTGCCGAACGTGATGGAGGTCAACCCCAACTTCCCGGCCAAGACGGTGGCCGAGTTCGTCGCCTACGCCAAGGCCAATCCCGGCAAGGTGAACATGGCCTCCTCGGGCAACGGCACCTCGGTGCATCTGTCGGGCGAGATGCTGATGGCGATGACCGGCATCAAGATGACGCACGTGCCGTATCGCGGCGCAGGCCCCGCGCTCACCGACCTGATCGCCGGCACGGTCGACGTGATCTTCGACAACCTGCCCTCGTCGATCGCCCACATCCAGTCCGGCAAGCTGCGCGCGCTCGCGGTCACCACCGATGCGCCCTCCGAGCAGCTTCCGGGCGTGCCGACGGTCGCCGCCACGGTGCCGGGCTACGAGGCGAGTGCCTGGTTCGGCTTCGGCGCCCCGAAGGGCACGCCGCCGGCCGTGATCGCCAAGCTCAACGCCGCCGTGAACAAGGCGCTCGCCGATCCCAAGGTGAAGGCGCGCCTCGCCGAGCTCGGCGGCGCCCCGCTCGTCGGCCCACCCGAAGCCTTCGGCAAGGTGATGAAGGACGAGACCGAGAAGTGGGAGAAGGTGGTCAAGTTCTCCGGCGCCAGCGTCGACTGACCTCGCCGCGGACACCGCGTGCCCCGGACAAGGCGCGTCGGGCCGAAGGCCCGATGCGCCGCGGAGCCGGGGCGAAGGGGCGACACGACGGGCGCGGTGCGCTGTCGCCCCTGGGGCCCGGGTCACGACGCTTCGCGTCGCGCCCGGGACACGAGTCGTGCGCCGTTGCCGCAAAGCGGGGTCTCGTCGGAAGCGGATTGCGCTCCGTGCCGTCCGGGCTACGCTGACGCGCCCCCTTCGAAACCCGCCGGCATTCCCGTGACATCTCGCAAAAAGACTCCCGAGACGCTGCGCAGCCATCGCTGGTTCGGCGTCTCCGATCTGCGCTCCTTCGGCCACCGCTCGCGGCTGCGCCAGCTCGGCTACGATGCGGCCGACTGGGTGGGCAAGCCGGTGATCGGCATCGTCAACACCTGGAGCGACATCAATCCCTGCCACGGCCATCTGCGCGCCCGCGCCGAGGACGTGAAGCGCGGCGTGCTGCAGGCCGGCGGCCTGCCGATCGAGCTGCCGGCCATGTCGCTCGCCGAGCCGATCGTGAAGCCCTCCGCGATGCTCTATCGCAACTTCCTCGCGATGGAGACCGAGGAGCTCGAGCGCAGCCATCCGATCGACGGCGTCGTGCTGATGGGCGGCTGCGACAAGACCACGCCGGGCCTCCTGATGGGCGCGATCAGCATGGGCCTGCCGGCCATCTACGTGCCGGCCGGGCCGATGCTGCGCGGCCACTGGCGCGGCGAGACGCTCGGCTCCGGCTCGGACACCTGGAAGTACTGGGACGAGAAGCGCGCCGGCCGCATCGGCGAGGCGGAGTGGACCGAGATCGAGGGCGGCATCGCGCGCTCCTACGGCACCTGCATGGTGATGGGCACGGCCGCCACCATGATGGCGATCGCCGAGGCGCTCGGCTTCACGCTGCCCGGCGCGTCGTCGATTCCGGCCGTCGATGCCTCGCATTCCCGCATGGCCGCGGCCTCGGGCCGCCGCATCGTCGACATGGTGTGGGACGATCAGACTCCCGCCCGCATCCTGTCCTCCGCGGCCTTCGACAACGCCATAAAAGTTCACATGGCGATGGGCGGCTCGACCAACGCCATCATCCATCTGGTCGCCATCGCGCGCCGCGCCGGGCTGACCATCGACATGGCCCGCTTCGACGCGATCTCGCGCGAGATTCCCGTGCTGGCGAACGTGCGCCCGTCCGGCCAGTGGCTGATGGAGGATTTTTATTACGCCGGCGGCCTCAAGGCGCTGATGGGCGAATTGCGCGAGGCGCTGGATCTCTCCTGCGTCGGCGTGTCGGGAAAGCCGCTCGGCGAGGCGCTGGCCGGTGCCCGCGTCCACCGGCCCGACATCATCCGCACGCTGGCCGATCCGGTGTCGCGGGCCGGCGCGACCGCGGTGCTGACCGGCAATCTCGCGCCGCGCGGCTGCGTGATGAAGCCGCCGGCCGCCGATCCGCGCCTCCTGAAGCACTGCGGTCCGGTGCTCGCCTTCGAGGACTACAACGAGATGGCGGCGGCGGTCGACCGCGACGACCTCGACGTGACGCCCGACCATGTTCTGGTGCTGAAGAACGCCGGTCCCAAGGGCGGCCCCGGCATGCCGGAATGGGGCATGCTGCCGATCCCGAGGAAGCTCCTGCGCGCCGGCGTGCGCGACATGGTGCGGGTGTCGGACGGCCGCATGAGCGGGACGAGCTACGGCGCCTGCATCCTCCACGTCTGCCCGGAGAGTTACGTCGGTGGCCCGCTGGCCCTGGTGCAGACCGGGGATCGGCTGGAGATCGACGCCGACGGGCGGCGCATCCATCTGCATGTCGGCGAGGAGGAGCTGGCCCGCCGCCGCGCCGCCTGGACCCCGCCGCCGCCACGCTTCGAGCGGGGCTGGGGCGCCATGTACGCGGCCCATGTCGGCCAGGCCGACGAGGGCTGCGACTTCGATTTTCTCTCCGGCACGGCGCCGACCGCTGAGCCGGAGATTCATTGAGGGCTTGTGGTCATGCCGGGGCGCTGCGCAGCAGCGAACCCGGCATCCAGCGACGAACTCCGAACGCTCGGCTGGATTCCGGGTTCGGCGCTGTGCGCCGCCCCGGAATGACCGAGCACATGATGCCGGCGCTCAGAACCGGGAGCTCGTCATGCCCGCGCTCGTCACGGGCATGACGAGTTGAAAGCTCGGAAGGACAAGATCGTGGATGGCCGGGACGAGCCCGGCCATGACGAAAGACGTGAGTCGTCGTCGACGAGGGCCGCTCTCACACCGGCTCGAAGTTGACCGACTTCAGAAGCTCGCTGTTGCGCTTCACGTCCTTGACGATGAAGTCGGCGAACGCCTCCGGCGTGCCGCTGACCGGGTCGATGCCGAACTCGGCGAGCTTGCCCGAGGCGGCGAGGTCCTTGATGGCGGCGTTGCAGGCGGCGTTGAGGGCCGTCACGGTCGCGGGCGGCATGCCCTTCGGGCCCCACACGCCGTACCAGGTCGCGTATTCGAGGCCCGGCATGCCGCTCTCCGCGGCGGTCGGGATCTCGGGGGCGAGCCCGGCCCGGGTCTTCGACGTGACGGCGAGCGCCTTGACGTTGCCGCCGCGCGCCATCGGCAGCAGCGCCAGCACCGGGTCGATCATCAGCTGCACATGCCCGGCGGCGACGTCGGTGAGGCCCGGCGCGGTGCCGCGATAGGGGGCGATCGTCAGGTTGATGCCGGCGAGCTTGTTGAACAGAACCGTGGCGAGATGACCCGGCGCGCCGAGCGCGGCCGTCGCGAAGGTCCACTTGTCGGGCTGCTGCTTGGCGTCGGCGACCACCTCGGTGATGGTCTTGAACGGCAGGCCCGGCGCCATCACGAGCAGCATCGGCGCCTCGCCGACACGGGCGATCGGCGTGAAGTCCGTCACCGGGTCGTAGGGCGGGCTCTTCATCACCTGCTTGGCCATGGTGTGCGTCATCGCCGAGAACAGGAGCGTGGTGCCGTCCGGCTCCGCCGAGCGCACGGCCGAGCCACCGATCGAGCCGTTCGCCCCGCCGCGGTTCTCCACCACGATCGTCAGGCCGTACTTCTCCTTCAGCTTCTCGGCGAGCAGGCGGGCGAACACGTCGACGCCGCCGCCGGCCGCGAACGGCACGACGAGGCGGATCGGGCGCTTGGGCAGCGCGTCGGTCTGCGCGAGAGCCGGCGCGAGGCCGAGCGTCCCCAGAGTCGCGGTGGTGGCGATCAGAAAGTCCCGGCGATGAATCATGGTGCAGTCCTTCTTCTTGCTCGTGCGATAGGCGGGCAAAGCGCCCGGATGACCGGCGTCGCCACCGGATCGGCAGCGGCGTTGACGAGACGCGTTCGGCGCGCGAGGTGCGCGCCGCATTACAAAGCGTGGACGGAGCCCGAAGGGCCGAAGACGTCGAAGTCGAAGGTCGGAAGCTCGAGAACCAGAAGTCCGGATGGAAGAGTCCGGGAAGCCAAGTCGAAAACGAAGAGAGAATGGCCGGCCCGAAACCGCGGGCCGGCCGAGTTGCCCCAGGTCAGGGAGACAGTTCTTCCAGCACGCGGCCCTTGGTCTCGATGGCCATCAGCGTGGTGACCACCCCGCCGAGCACCGCGACCCCGGCGAACGCCGCGAACACGTAGGAGATGCCGTAATCGGCCATCAGGAAGCCGACCATCAACGGGCCGATCGACGAGCCCGCCCGCAGCCAGGCGCTGCCCATGCCGGTGCCGATCGCCCGCAGGCGGGTCGGATAGAGCTCGGCCGAGTAGAGGTAGAGCGAGAAGGCGATGGTCTGCAGGATCGCGTAGACGCAGGTCGCCAGCACGAGCACCTGCACGGCCGAGGTGCCGCCGAGGAACGACAGCAGCAGGAGCGGGATCGTCGCCAGGAAGAAGGCGGCGATGTACCAGGGCCGACGGCCGACCTTGTCGATCAGGAGGGCGCAGGCGATGGAGGCCATGACGCCGACCGCCGAGGTGGTCCAGCCGTAGGCGAGCGCGGTCTGCAGCGGCAGCTTGAACACGCTCTTGTAGAGGGTCGGAAGCCACGTGATCATGCCGTTGTTGATCATGTAGGCGCAGACCCACAGCGACCAGATGGTCAGGGTGCGCTTCAGGTAGATGCCCTTGAACAGCTCACGCCAGTCGGACTTCGCCGTCGCCTTCGGGTCGATCGGGCGGACCACCGGCTCGGGCAGCGCGACGCCCCGCTTGGTGACGTCGTTCTCGAGCATCTTGACGACCTTCTCGGCCTCCGCGATGCGGCCCTTCGACGCGAGCCAGCGCGGCGATTCCGGCATCAGCCATCGCAGCGGGATGGTCAGCACCGAGGGGACCAGGCCGACGATGAACATCGCCTTCCAGCCGTAGATCGGCACCAGGAAGTAGCCCACCATGCCGGCGAACATCAGGCCGATCGGGAAGATCACCTCGTAGAGCAGGAAGAAGCGGCCGCGCTTCTTGGCGCCGATGAACTCGTTGATGTAGGCGCTGGCGACCGGAACCTCGGCGCCCGTGCCGATGCCCTGGAAGAAGCGGAACACCATCATCGACAGGCCGCTCCAGGCGAACAGGCAGCCGATGTCCATGGCGACGAACAGGATGATCGTGAACATCAGGACGTGCAGGCGTCCGATTCTCTCGGCGAGCCAACCGAAGAACACGGCGCCGAAGAGCTGGCCGACATAGCCGGCCGAGATGATGAACCCGACCTCCGACGGCGTCAGCTTCCATTCGCCGACCAGCGCCGGCATCGCGAAGGCGATCGCGAGAACCGTGTAGGCATCGAAGAAGGTGGCGATTCCGACGATGACGCGGATCAGCATCAGCCGGCGGGAGACCGGGAGACGCTCGATCCGGGCGACCAGCATCTGGATCGCTTCGGGGGAGACCGCGGGCGCGGCGGCCTTGGTGGCCGCGGCTTGTGCGGCGCCCGCGTAGGCTTGGACGGACATTGGAAACCCCTGTTGTCGCGACGGCGGCCCGCTCGGGGGTGCGAAGGGCACGAGCCTCCAGGTCCGGGCGGCCGATAGGGCCGCCCGGGATGGTCGCGTTGCGGAAGAGAGCGCGGCGCCGCCGGTCGCCCGGCGACGCCCGGCGTCGTCAGGCCGCGATCGCGGCGGGCTGGTCGCTGACGAGACCGGCCGACTTCATCGCGTCGGCGATCTCGACATCGGCACCGGCCGGCAGCGGCAGCAGCGGGGTGCGCACGGTCGCATGGTCGAGGATGCCGCGGGTGACGAGGGCGTGCTTGAGCGCCACCGTGCCCTCCATGTGCGAGCCGCGGTGATACACCGCCTTGGTCACCGGCAGCAGGCGATCGTGCAGGGCGCGCGCCTTGGCGTAGTCCTGCGCCTTGCCGGCCTCGATGAGGGCGATCAGCAGCTCCGGCGCGATGTTGCCGTAGCCGACCAGCGCGCCGTCGACGTCGAACATCGTGTGCAGCAGATACTCGTCGTGGCAGGTGAGCACCTGCAGGTCCGGATGGGCCTTGCGGATCACCGGGATCTCGGTGTCCCAGCGGCGCATGTTGCGCACGCCGTTCTTCATCGCGAAGACGCCCGGCTGCGCGGCGATCTCCATCAGGGTGTCGAGATTGTAGGTCGCCTTGGTGGCGTCCGGATACTGGAACAGGATCAGCGGCAGGCCGGACTCCTCGTAGACGGCCTTGTAGCGGTCCTGCGGGGCGCCCTTCTGATAGCCGAAGCGCAGCCAGCCGTGCGACGGATAGAGGAGGCCGGCCTTGGCGCCCGCCTTCACGGCGCGCTTCGCCTCGGCGGCGGCGACGCCGGTGCCTTCCAGCGTGATGCCGGCGATCACCGGGACGCGGCCGTCGGTCGACGCGACGAAGCTCTCGATCACCGAGGCCTGCTCGTCGGCGGTGAGGAACGTGCCCTCGCCGGCATGGCCGAGCACGACGAGGCCCTTCACGCCCTTGAAGCTGCCGAGCCACGAGCCGAGGCGCTTGATGGCGGCGTGATCGATGGCGCCGTCACGGGTGAACGGCGTCACGGGGGCGGGCACGAGACCCCTGAGATCGAGCTTGTTCTTGGTCGACATGTGGTTCTCCTTTTTGAAGGGGCAGGTGAAAATTCGAAGGGGTAGGTGACGCGGGACGCGGGGGGGCGACGCCGGCGCCGGCCGGCGACGTCGTTTCGGGTTCGGCTCAGAGGCCGGGGACCGAACTGGTGCTGCCCACCGCCTCCTGGGCGCGGGCGATGTGGTGCGCGGTCGCGAGCATCGGCTCGAGCGCGCGGGCTTTCAGATCCTCGTCGGAGGATTGCGACCACGGGGCGACGACGCTGATGGCGCCGGTCGCCCAGCCGTCGGCGCCGATCACCGGCACTGCGAGCAGGCGCAGATCCGGGGTGATGACCGACTTCTCGAGCACGTAGCCGTCGCGCCGCAGGGCGGCGAGCAGCGGGTCGAGGGTGGGGCGGTCGGGAGTCTTCAGGGTCGGGCTCGGATGCCGCGGCGGCGTCGCCAGCACCCGCTCCAGCCGGTTCTCGGGCAGGAAGGCCAGGATGGCGCGGCCGATCGAGGTGACGGCCGCGGGAATCGTCGTGCCGATGCGGATGTCGACGCCCAGTCGTGTGAAGCCAGCCCGCACCCGCTCGATATAGAGAACGTCCCCGCCTTCCAGCACGGCGAAGCTCGCCGCCTCGCTCACCTCGTCGACCAGCGTCTGCAAGAGCGGCCGCACGATGTCGCGCAGATCCTTGTGGGCGATGGCGTTGAAGCCGAGGTCGAGCACCTTCAGCGACAGGCGGAAGCGCCGGCTCTCCGGGATGCGGACGACGTAGCCGGCCGACACCAGGGTGTTGAGCATCCGGAAGGTCGTGCCGGCATCGAGCCCGGACGCGGCGGCGATCTCGCTCAGCGTCATCTCGTCGATGCCGGGCTTGAACGCCTCCAGCACGCGCAGGCCCTTGGCCAGCGACTGGACGGAGCTTTTGCCCTCTTTCGGATCGAGGCGGCGAATCCCCATCGGAGCGGGGCTCATCGTCGTGGTGCCGTTCGGAAGGGACATCGTCATTTCCCTCTTGACACTTTCGGACTGCGAAATTATTTTCGCCTCGTTGAGCAGAAAGTATGACCGGTCGCCGATTGTGTCAACGGCGGACCGACACCTTTGCGCCTGTATCCGCAATCATACGGAAGGCGATAAGTTTTTCGGAATCCGAACAAATTTCAGATCGCGCAACACAGTGGGAGGTTGATCCGGGGGTGTCGCCGCCGGGTGAGCACCCTTCAGCGGCGCGTCGGCGCGGTCATCCGCCGCGCGGCCGGCGCAGCAGCGGCAGCAGCGCCATCACGAGGACGTTCGATCCGAGCATCAGCACGAAGGCGGCGTCGTAGCCGCCGAGCCGGTCGAACGTGACGGCGCCCACATAGGCGCCGAGCCCGCCGGCGATGTGATGCACCATCGTGATCAGACCGGTCAGCCCGCCGAGATGGCGGCTGCCGAAGTGCTGATTGACGAACACCACGGTGAGCGGCGCCGTCACCAGGAAGGTCGCGCCGAACACCAGCGCGAAGATCGCGACCGACACGGGCGACTGGTCGATCAGGATCAGGCCGAACACCGCGAGCCGTGCCACGAAGGACGCGGTCGCCGGCCACAACGGGCCGGCCCGGTCGCTCCAGGCACCCGCCGCCATCACGCCGATCAGCGCGGTGAGCCCCATCACGGCGAGCAGATTGCCGGCCAGATACGCATCGAGCCCGCGGTCCTGCGCCAGCGCGACGACATGGGTGGAGACGAAGAAGTCGTCGAGGCCGCAGATCGCGTAGACGCCGAGCAGCGCCCAGAACGCGCGGGTGCGCGCCGCCTGCCGGATCGACAGGCCGGTCGCGTCGCGTCGCGTGTGCGCCTCGCCGCGCGCCGCGCCGCCGCCCCGGATCGCGCCGAGCAGCAGCGGCAGCAGGATCAGATGCGCGGCGCCGAGCCAGACGAACACCGAGCGCCAGCCGATCGCCACCAGCACGGCGGCGAGCACGGCGATCATCACGAGCTGGCCGAGGCTCATGCCGGCCGTCACGGCGGCGTTGGCGAGCCCGGCGCGGGCCGGGAAGGCGCGCGTCACCATCACGCTCACCGGGATCAGCGAAGCGGCGCCGTTGCCGGCCGCGAACACGACGCCGTACAGCACCAGCGCGTGCCAGGGCGCGGCGACGAGGCTCATCGCGCCGATGCCGATCCCCGCGACGAGCAGTCCGCCGGCGAGCACCAGGCGCGGGCTCGCCCGGTCCGACAGCCGGCCGGCGAGAAACATGCAGACGGCCGACACGACCTGGAACAGCGCCACCGCGAGCCCGAGCTCGGACCGCCCCCAGCCGAGATCGTCGACCACCGCCTTGAGCGTCAACCCGATCGCGAAGCGCGCCCCGCCGCCGACGAACAGCACCGCGAAGCCGGCGACCAGCACCAGCGCCGCGCCGGCGGGGAGGGAGGATTTCGGGGGCATGCAGTTACGGTCACCAGTGGGAAACGACACACGACATCCTGCCAGAGCCGGACAGAGTTTTCCCAGCCTCGTGGTGGCCGAAATGCCCCTTGGCTTCCGCCGCCCGACGGCTTACCTCCTGCGGCGCCACCTTCCAGAAAAGCAGCCCCCGATGAGCAGCAACGAAATCGTCTTCGACAAGAGCTTCGCCCTGCCGCCCGGGCAGGTGGAGGAGGTGGCGCCGGGAGTGCGGCGGCTCTTGTGCGACAACCCGAGCCCGTTCACCTGGAAGGGGACGGTGAGCTACATCCTGGGCCGCGGCAATGTCGCGATCGTCGATCCGGGGCCGGACGATCCGCGCCACGTCGCGGCGCTGCTCGACGCCGTGCGGGGCGAGACCGTCACCCACATCCTGATCACGCACACGCATCGCGACCACTCGCCCGCCGCCGCCGCCGTGAAGGCGGCGACCGGCGCGCCGATCTTCGCCGAGGGGCCGCACCGGCCGTCGCGGCCGATCAATGTCGGCGAGGCGCCGCGGCTGGACGCCAGCGCCGACACCGACTTCCGGCCCGACCATGTGCTGGCCGACGGCGACACGCTCACGGCGGGCGGCTTTTCGGTCGAGACCGTGACGACGCCCGGCCACACCGCGAACCACGTCGCCTTCGCGCTGCGCGGCACCGGGATCCTGCTCTCCGGCGATCACGTGATGGCGTGGGCGACCTCGGTCGTGGCGCCACCCGACGGCGCGATGAGCGACTACATGGAGTCGCTGCGAAAGCTCGCGCGGCGCGGCGAGGCGCTGTACCTCCCCGGCCATGGCGGCGCGGTGCGCGACGCCCAGAACTTCGTCGTCCAGTACATTCGCCATCGCGAAGGGCGTGAGGCCTCGATCCTCGGCCGTCTCAGGAAGGGCGCGGCCGACATCCCGACGCTGGTGCGGGCGATCTATATCGGGCTCGACCCGCGCCTCGTCGGCGCCGCCGGCCTGTCGGTGCTGGCCCATCTCGAGGACATGGCGGCGCGCGGCGTCGTCGTGACCGAGGGCACGCCCTCGGTGACCGGCACCTATCGCCTCGCCGACTGACCGCCCTTGGCGGGGGCGGCCGGCTTCGGCGGCGCCCGTTCCGGCTTCACCACGCTCGTCACGTCGTCGATGTCGTCGAGCAGGCTGCGGACCCGCGCGGCGTTGCTGCCGAAATCGATGCGGCCGTAGCGCGAGGCCGAGCGCATGTCGATGCGGCTGCCCGGCCCGACGGCACGGATGCGGATCGCCACGTCGTCGCGGAACGCCATGATCGGCGTCAGCGCCACGGCCTCGATGAACCCGTCGCGGCGCCCGGCCTGCGGGCTGCGGGCGTTGACGACGCGCCACTTGCGCTTGGTCACCAGCGCCATCGTCGCCTCGTAGGCGGCCTCGGGCGGAACATTGACCATCAGGGGCTCGATGTCCGGCCACATGGCGCGCTGCTGCTCGGCCGTGTAGAGCCCGGCATAGAGCACCGGATTCGCCTGTCGGGTGCGCAGCCGCGCGATCGCCTCGAAGCGCGGCGGGTCGAGCGCGTCGGTGGTGATGTCGGCGATCATCGGCAGCTTGCTCGCCTTGTATCCCAGGTAGGACGGGTAGGCGATCAACGCGGCGCCGAGCGCGAGCGCCGTGACGGCGTGGCCGAAGCCGCGCGCCCCGGACTGCCAGATCACCCCGAAGGCGACGAAGGCGACGAGAATTCCGAGCACGGCCAGCACCAGGCCGGCGCCGAGCGTGACCAGCACGGGCAGCGTGTCGAGCAGGCCGGCGCGGGCGATGACGATCGCCAGCAGGACCACGGCGAGCGAGAACAGGACGAGCCGCCGCGACCAGACGGCGAAGCGGGACAGCGGTTCCTCGGGCAGCCGGCGGCGCGCCATCGTTCAGCCTTTCCGGGCGCGCATGCGTCGGCCCGCCGGCCGCATCGATAGAGCGAAGCGGTGCGGCTGGCAACGTCCGGTCGGGCCTTGCGCCGGGCCGTGCCCGGCCGCGTGATTCGGCGAGCCGTGCCGCGGGCCTCGGCGGCACGGGCACCCGCGCGCGCCGGCGCCGGTCCTGCTATGGTGCCGCACCGCCCCCCGTTTTGCCTGCCTCGTGAAAGTTTCAGCCATGACCGTATTCGGAAACCAAGCCGTCCGCGACATCGAGACCGTTCTGCATCCCTACACGAACCTCGCCGCCCACCGCGACACCGGCCCGTTGATGCTGGAGCGCGGGCAGGGCGTGTTCGTCTACGACACGAGCGGCAAGGACTACATCGAGGGCATGGCGGGCTTGTGGTGCCTGTCGCTCGGCCACGGCAACGAGGAGCTGATCGAGGCCGCCTCCGCGCAGATGCGCAAGCTCTCCTTCGCGCATCTGTTCAACGGCAAGAGCCACGATCCGGCGATCGAGCTCGCCGAGACCCTCAAGGCCCTGATGCCGGTGCCGACCTCAAAGGTGTTCTTCTGCAACTCGGGCTCCGAGGCGAACGACACCCAGGTCAAGCTGGTGCGCTACATGAACAACGCGCTCGGCCGGCCGGAGAGGAAGAAGATCATCGCCCGCGACAAGGCGTATCACGGCGTCACGGTGGCGTCGGCCTCGCTCACCGGCCTGGCCGCGAATCATGCCGACTTCGACCTGCCGATTCCCGGCATCCTGCGCACCGCCTGCCCGCACTACTACCGGGGCGCGCAGCCGGGCGAGAGCGAGGACGACTTCGCGACCCGCCTCGCGGCCGAGCTTGAGGCGCTGATCGAGGCCGAGGGGCCCGAGACGGTCGCCGCCTTCATCGCCGAGCCGGTGATGGGGGCGGGCGGCGTCGTGGTGCCGCCGGCGAGCTACTTTCCGAAGATCCAGGCGGTCTGCGACAAGTACGAGCTGTACGTCATCTCCGACGAGGTGATCTGCGGCTTCGGGCGAACCGGCAAGATGTTCGGCTGCGAGACGCTCGGCTTCCGGCCCGATTCGATCTCGGTCGCCAAGGCGCTGTCCTCCGCCTATGTGCCGATCGCCGCCGTGACGATCCCGGACGTCATGTACGAGGCGATGCTGATCGAGAGCCGCAAGATCGGCACCTTCGGTCACGGCTTCACCTATTCTGGTCATCCGGTCGCGGCCGCGGTCGCGCTGAAGACCCTCGAGATCTATGCGCGGGAGAAGATCGTCGACAAGGTCGCGGCCAGGGCGCCGCAGTTCCTCGGCCATCTGGCGCGGCTCGCCGATCACCCGCTGGTCGGCAACGCCCGCGGCGTCGGGCTCGTCGGCGGCATCGAGCTGGTCGCCGACAAGGCGACAAAGCAGGGCTTCGAGCCGAAGCAGGGCGTCGCCGCGGCCTGCGTGCGCTTCGCCGAGGAGGAGGGCCTGATCGTCCGGGCGCTCGCCAACGACACGATCTCGGTCTGCCCGCCCATGATCATCACGGCCGAGGAGATCGACGAGCTGTTCCGCCGCCTCGACCGGGCACTCGCCCGCACCCAGGAATGGCTACGGAAGGGGTGAATTGCTGTTCGTCCCTGGCGCGTCGCGATAGGCGATGCCGTTGCCCCGAAGGGCTGCCGCGTGCCCCGGACAAGGCGCGGCAGGCCGCAGACCTGATGCGCCGCAGAGCCGGGGCCCAGAAGCCGCCCGACGGGCTGCCTCGTCCGATCGCTCTTGGGTCCCGGTTCACGGCGCGTCGCGCCGCGCCCGGGACACGAGGCCACAATCCAGGCGGCGCCCCGAAATGACGGCCGACCAAGCGAGCCGGGCCGGAGCGCATAAAAAAAGTCCCGCGCCTTCGAAAGACGCGGGACTTTGGATGGCGCCGTGAGCCCCCCAGCCCGGCGCGCAGTGATCAGTCGATCAGTTGTTGCCGAGGCCGGCGACCTTCGCCCCGCTCATCGGCGAGGGCTGGCCGGTGCCGGGCGCCAGCACGACGACCGTCGTGCCCGTCTTCACCCGGCTGTAGAGGTCGATGACGTCCTCGTTGGTCAGCCGGATGCAGCCCGACGAGATCGCCGTGCCGATGTACTCCGGCTGGTTGGTGCCGTGGATGCGGTACAGCGTGTCCTTGCCGTTCGCATAGAGATAGAGCGCGCGCGCGCCGAGCGGGTTCTCGGGACCGCCCGCCACATGCGCCGGCAGGCCCTCGATGCGCTTGTGGATGTCCGGGGTCGGCGTCCAGCCGGGCCACTCGGCCATGTTGCCGACCTTGGCGATGCCGGAGAAGGCGAGCGCCTCCTCGCCGACCGTCACGCCGTAGCGGATCGCCTTCTTGTTCGGCAAAACGAAATAAAGGAACCGGGCATCCGAATCGACCACGATGGTGCCGGGCGTCTCGTTGCGGTGATAGTCGACGATGTGCCGCTGATAGGGCGCCGGGATCGACGCCTTCTGATACGGCGCCCGTGCGAGAAGCTCGCGGTCGCGCGGCTTCAGGGTCGCTTCCGGCGCCGGCTCCGGCGTCGCTGCCGTCACGCACGCGCCGAGAGACAGCCCCGCAAGGACAACCACGATCGCCTTCGGAATCATCACCGGCCCCATCCCGTTCCTGTATTTCGGTCGACTCATGGTGTAACGAAATCCGCCCGGCCGTTCCAGGCTGCGGCGCGCCGGCGTGGCAAGAACGCCCGTGGCTGTTGCGGTTTTGCCGCACATTCCCGGAACTTGGCGAAAATACGGCGAGTTCTCGGGACTTTGCCGGACGCTTGGCATGATTTCGGATGCTGCCAGCATTCCGCGATTAACATGCCGAGCCTTTCGCGGCTCCTTTAACATATGAGCGCTCAACTCGGGCCGACGGCTCGTCGCACAGCGGGCATCCGACCCGTTGCAGGACGGGCATCCGGCCCGTCGATCGGCACCGAATGGCCGCGCTCTCGGACGGTTTTCCACCCAAATCCGCCGAGGTCGGTCGCCATTTCCGGGGCGCCCCGGCCGAGGCCGCCGGGTGAAGCCCCTCGAGGAGTTCGACATGACGAAGACTGCCCAAGATAAGGCTGTGTCAGCCCAGGCTGTGTCGGCCCAGGCTGCCGGCGCCATCGCCGACGCCACCCACGACCAGCATTTCGCCCGCATCGGCATCGGCGCCGTCGCGGCGGCGGTGAACTGCCAGCATCTCCCGGAGCCGGCCAAGCTCGTCCACACCGCCGAGGACGACGAGTGCTGGGGCGGCCACCACGACTTCGCGGCCTGACGGCCCGAAGCCATCCGACCCAGACCGCGACGATCCGGCGCCGGGCCGCGTGCCCGGGCCGGCAAGCCGCCGCCGCGCCGCCCTGGCGCGGCCCATCTCCGGCGTCGTCTCCGCGCGCTCGGGCCGGGGCGGTGCCGCGCCGGCGTCGGCGGCCTCCTGCGTCTCCGGTCTTTGGCTCTCCACCCGCCTCTCGCCCCCGCCCGCGCTCGCATCGCCGACGCGCGCGTCGCCGCTCCCGTCGGCGATGCGGCCGGACCGCGGCATCGCCCGCAAGGGACTTGCGAAAATCGCCGAATAGGTCTCGATTACGCTCAGCCGCTTCGGCGGAGTTCCTTGTCACCGCCGAGGCCCGATGCTCGTCGTCAAGCTTCCCACCGGCACGACGCTCGAGGGGCGCGTCATCGCGCCCGACGAGGAGATTCCCGACTCGGCCGTGTGGATCGACCTCGTCTCGCCGGTGCCGCCCGAGGACAAGATGGTGGAGCGGGCCGTCGGGGTCTATGTCCCGACCCGCGAGGAGATGCAGGAGATCGAGCCGACCAGCCGGCTCTATGTCGAGAACGGCGCCCGCTACATGACGGCGACGCTGATGTGCCGCTCGGACTCCGACAGCCCGACCACCACGGCCGTCACCTTCATCCTGGCCGGCCACCGGCTCATCACGGTGCGCTACGACGAGCCGAAGCCGTTCAGCCTGGTCGCCAACAAGCTCGCCCGCCAGTGCTCGGCCACGATCTCGGGCGAGATCGTGTTGATGGAGCTCCTCGACGCCATCATCGACCGCTCCGCCGACATTCTCGAGCGGATCGGCACCGAGGTGGACGCGGTGTCGCGCACCATCTTCCTGCCGGAGCGGCCGGGCGGGCGCATCCGCAGCCAGGACATCCTGCGCGAGATCGGCCGCACCGGCGACCTCACCTCCAAGGCGCGCGAGTGCCTGGTCTCGATCGGCCGGCTGGTGCTCTACCTCGCCAACGAGGCGGACGGGCTGCGCTGGGCCAAGGATCAGCGCGCGACCCTCAAGGGCATGCAGCGTGACGTCCAGTCCTTGTCCGATCACGCCACGTATCTCGCCAACAAGATCACGTTCCTGCTCGACGCCATGGTGGGTGTCGTCACCATCGAGCAGAACAACATCATCAAGATCTTCTCGGTCGCCGCCGTGGTGCTGATGCCGCCCACGCTCGTCGCGTCGATCTACGGCATGAACTTCAAGCATATGCCGGAACTCGACTTCCCTTATGGCTACCCGATGGCGCTGGTCCTGATGGTGGTCGCGGCGGTCGTGCCCTACGTGTTTTTCAAGCTGAAGAAATGGCTGTGACGCGCGCCGGCCGGCCGCCGGGCGACGCCCTCCAGGGCCGCGGCGCGGTCCCGTCAGCGATGCAATTGCGGGAATTTACCTATGCGATGCGCGCTCGCCCGCATGGCGAGTGTTCCATGAAGCTGCTATAGCCCGACAGATCGACACTGGAGCGGACCGAGGGACATGTTGGCGACGACGAAGATTCCCCCCCATGTGAAAAGCGAGCGCCTGAAGGCCTGGGTGACCGAGATGATCGCCCTGTGCAAGCCGGCGGACGTGCACTGGTGCGACGGGTCTCAGGAAGAGTATGACGATCTCTGCGAGCAGCTCGTCCAGGCCGGCACCTTCAAGCGCCTCAACCCGGCCAAGCGGCCGGGGTCGTACCTCGCCTTCTCCGACCCGAGCGACGTCGCCCGCGTCGAGGACCGCACCTACATCTGCAGCCTCAAGAAGGAGGATGCCGGGCCGACCAACAACTGGGTCGACCCCAAGGAGATGAAGGCGACGATGACGAAGCTGTACGACGGCTGCATGGCCGGTCGCACGCTCTACGTCATTCCGTTCTCGATGGGGCCGATCGGCTCGAACATCTCCTACATCGGCTACGAGATCACCGACTCGGCCTACGTCGTCACCAACATGAAGCTGATGACGCGCATGGGGCGCGCCGTCGACGAGGCGCTCGGCGACTCGGACGTCTTCGTGCCGTGCCTGCACTCGGTCGGCGCGCCGCTCGCGCCCGGCGAGAAGGACGTCTCCTGGCCGTGCAATCCGACCGTGAAGTACATCGTGCACTTCCCGGAGGAGCGGCTGATCTGGTCCTACGGCTCGGGCTACGGCGGCAACGCGCTCCTCGGCAAGAAGTGCCTCGCGCTGCGCATCGCCTCGGTGCTCGGTCGCGACGAGGGCTGGATGGCCGAGCACATGCTCATCCTCGGCGTCACCGACCCGAAGGGCCGCAAGACCTACGTGGCGGCGGCGTTCCCGAGCGCCTGCGGCAAGACCAACTTCGCGATGCTGATCCCGCCCAAGGAGATCGAGGGCTGGACGGTCTCGACCATCGGCGACGACATCGCCTGGCTGAAGCCCGGCGCCGACGGCAAGCTCTACGCCATCAATCCGGAGGCCGGCTATTTCGGCGTCGCGCCGGGGACGAACTACAAGACCAACCCCAACGCGATGCGGACCATCGAGAAGAACACCATCTTCACCAACGTCGCGCTGACCGACGACGGTGACGTGTGGTGGGAGGGCATGGACGGCGAGCCGCCCGCGCACGCGATCGACTGGCAGGGCAAGGACTGGACTCCGGACTGCGGCCGCAAGGCGGCGCATCCGAACAGCCGCTTCACCGTGCACGCCTCGCAGAACCCGGCGATCGATCCCGAGTACGAGAACCCGAAGGGCGTGCCGATCTCGGCGCTGATCTTCGGCGGTCGCCGCTCGACCGTGACGCCGCTCGTCTACCAGTCGCTGTCGTGGGCGTTCGGCGTCTACGCCGCCGCCACCATGGGCTCGGAGATGACGGCCGCCGCCTTCGGCAATATCGGCGAGGTGCGCCGCGACCCGATGGCGATGATCCCGTTCTGCGGCTACCACATGGGGAGCTACTTCAACCACTGGCTCGACATGGGCCGCAAGTTCCCGATCCCGCCGCGCATCTTCAACGTCAACTGGTTCCGCAAGGACAAGGACGGCAAGTTCCTGTGGCCGGGCTACGGCGAGAACATGCGCGTCCTGAAGTGGATCGTCGAGCGCGCGAACGGCAACGCGCGGGCCGTCGAGAGCCCGCTCGGCTACACCCCGACCTACGACGACATCGACTGGCGCGGCAGCGACTTCACCCACGAGCAGTTCGAGGAGGTGATGTCGGTCGACCGGGCCGAGTGGATGAAGGAGATCCTCAGCCACGAGGAGCTGTTCATCAAGCTGTTCGACCGCCTGCCGAAGGAGCTGCTCGCCGTGCGCGACCTGATCCTCTCCGGCCTCTACCGCTCGCCGAACCGCTGGCTGCCGCCGGACTACGGCACGATCAACAGCTGATCTTTATCGCGATCACGCGAGACGCGACGGCCGGGCGAAAGCCCGGCCGTTTTGTTGTGAGACGGCTTTGCATGAGAAGTCATCCCGGGGCGCGGACCCGAGGGTCCGCGGGCCCGGGATCCACGACACCGGCGGCCGCGAACCTCGACCCGTCATCCTGAGGTGCTCGCGCAGCGAGCCTCGAAGGATGCGGTCCGGGCCGTCGCCCTTCGAGGCCCGGCTTCGCCGGGCACTTCAGGTGACGGGGAGAGTCGATCGTCCGAGCCTTTGGTATGAGTCTCGGCGTTGGCGGCTCTCGACAGATCGAAGATATGGGTTCCGGGCTGGCTGCTTCGCAGCGCCCCGGAACGACGGGGGACGGAGGTGCGCCGCGCCGCCGTGCCTTCCGCACCAATGGCCCGATTGGTCGCTCGCCGGGCCTTTCACCCTGCGCGGGGCTCGGGCTAGAGTGGAGCCACTGAAGTCGACCCACCTTCCGCTCGGTTCCGCGCAAGCGGGACTCCTGAGCTGCACGTCGTGACGCCCTTGGGTCCCCGCCTTCGCGGGGACGAGCGGACGCTGCCGATTCAGCGCCACCGAAACTCGCTGCAGACTCGCTGCCCGTTCTTCGAGAGACCTCCGATGCCTGTCGATATCCCCCATTTCGTCGCCGGGGCGCGCGTGCCCGGCCGCAGCGGCCGCACGGCCCCGGTGTTCGATCCCGCCACCGGCGAGGTCACCGGCACGGTGCCGCTCGCCTCGCGCGACGAGGTGAACGCCGCCGTCGCCGCCGCGCACCGCGCCTTTCCGGCCTGGGCCGCGACCCCGCCGCTGCGCCGCGCGCGCATCCTCGCCCGCTTCCTGCGTCTCCTGGAGGACCGCACCGACGATCTCGCCGCCGTCATCACGGTCGAGCACGGCAAGGTGCTGTCGGACGCCAAGGGCGAGGTGCAGCGCGGCCTCGAGGTGGTGGAGTTCGCCACCGCCGCGCCGCAGCTCCTCAAGGGCGAGATGACCGAGAATGTCGGCACCAGCGTCGACAGCCACTCGATCCGCCAGCCGCTCGGCGTCGTCGCCGGCATCACGCCGTTCAACTTCCCGGCCATGGTGCCGCTGTGGATGCTCCCGGTGGCGCTCGCCTGCGGCAACTGCTTCGTGCTGAAGCCGTCGGAGCGCGACCCGTCCGCGTCGCTGCTGCTCGCCGACTGGCTGAAGGAGGCCGGCTTGCCGGACGGCGTGTTCTCGGTGGTGCACGGCGACAAGGAGGCGGTCGACGCGCTCCTTGAGAACCCCGACATCGCGGCGGTGTCGTTCGTCGGCTCGACGCCGATCGCCAAGTACATCTACGAGACCGCGACCCGCAGCGGAAAGCGGGCGCAGGCGCTCGGCGGCGCCAAGAACCACATGGTGGTGATGCCCGACGCCGATCTCGACCAGGCCGTCGACGCGCTGATGGGCGCCGCCTACGGCTCGGCCGGCGAGCGCTGCATGGCCGTGTCGGTCGCCGTGCCGGTCGGCGAGAGGACGGCCGATGCGCTGATCGCCCGCCTCGCGCCGCGCGTCCGGGCGCTGAAGATCGGCCCCGGCACCGATCCCGAGGCCGAGATGGGGCCGCTCGTCACCAGGCAGCATCTCGACAAGGTGCGCGGCTATGTCGACGTCGGCGTGCAGGAAGGCGCCGAGCTCGTCGTCGACGGGCGCGGCCTGAAGCTGCAGGGCCACGAGAACGGCTTCTTCATCGGCGGCTCGCTGTTCGACCGCGTCACGCCGTCGATGCGCATCTACAAGGAAGAGATCTTCGGCCCGGTGCTGGCGGTGGTGCGGTCCCAAAGCTTCGAGGATGCGGTGGGGCTGATCAACGCGCACGAATACGGCAACGGCACCGCGATCTTCACCCGCGACGGCGACGCCGCCCGCGAGTTCGCGACGCGAATCCAGGTCGGCATGGTCGGCATCAACGTGCCGATCCCGGTGCCGATGGCGTTCCACTCCTTCGGCGGCTGGAAGGCGTCGCTGTTCGGCGACCATCACATGCACGGCCCCGAAGGCGTGCGCTTCTACACCCGCCTCAAGACCATCACGACCCGCTGGCCGACCGGCATCCGCTCCGGCGCCGAGTTCGTGATGCCGACGATGAAGTGAGGACGACGCGACGGAGCGGCTCGGCGAGTCGACTCTGTTCCGCCCTCGTCCAGAGGAGCCCGGTGCGAGGCCTCGTGCCCCGGACAAGGCGCGTCAGGCCGCAGGTCTGACGCGCCGCAGAGCCGGGGCCCAGGGGCCGCACGACGGGACCACGAAAAGCCGCTCGGCGACCGCCTCACGTGGCGCCCCTGGATCCCGGTTCGCGGCGCGTCGCGCCGCGCCCGGCACACGAGGCCTCGGCCGGTGGCCGCATGGTTCGAGACGCGCTCCTTCGGAGCGCTCCTCACCATGACGGGAGAGGCTACACGTGCTGGCCGCCGTTGATGTGGATCTCGGCGCCGTTCACGTAGGACGAGGTCTCGGTGCACAAGACGTAGATGATCTTGGCCACCTCGTCGGTGGTGCCGAGCCGCTGCATCGGGATTTGCGCCACGATCTTGTCGGTGCCGGGGGACAGGATCGCCGTGTCGATCTCGCCCGGCGCGATGGCGTTGACCCGGATGCCGACCCGGCCGAAGTCCGACGCCATCTCGCGGGTCAGCGCGGCGAGTGCCGCCTTCGAGGTCGAGTAGGCGGAGCCGGCGAACGGATGCACGCGCGAGCCGGCGATCGAGGTGACGTTGACGACCGAGCCCTTGGCCGCCTTCAGCTCGTCGATCAGGCCGCGCGCCAGCATCACGGGCGCGAAGAAGTTCACCTGGAACACCGACTGCCAGGTGTCGAGCGTCGTGTTGATGGTGCTCAGCCGGCCGCCCTCCTCGTCCTTGGGCGAGATGCCGGCGTTGTTGACCAGCGCATGCAGCTCGCCGTCGAGCCGCTCTTTCACCTCGGCGATCGCCTCGCGGGTGGAGGCCGGATCGGCGAGGTCGACCTGGATGTGGTCCTCCGGGCCGCTCGCCCACGGGCAGTTCTCCGGGAAGGCGTGGCGCGAGCAGGTGATGACCCGCCAGCCGGCGGCCGAGAAGCGCTTCACGGTGGCGTGCCCGATGCCGCGGCTCGCACCGGTGAGCAGAAGTGTGCGGCGCGGCTGGTTGCTGATCGGCGTGGTCATGAGCGGCCTCCGGTCGACGGGTCGAAGCGTCGGGTCAATGGCAAGGTGGTGAAAAGATCAGGACAAGATCGGGAGCAGGGTCGGGTCAGGGGTAGAGACGGAACTTGGTCCACGGGGCGCTCGGGCGCTCGCGCTTGAACACGACGCGGTCGTGCAGGCGGAACGGCCGGTCCTGCCAGAACTCGATCGACAGCGGCGCGATCCGGTAGCCGACCCAGGTCGGCGGCCGCGGCACGCTGCCGATCGCATACTTGGCCGTGTAATAGGCGACCGATTTCTCGAAGGCCAGTCGGCTCTCCAGCGGGCTCGACTGCTTGCTGGCCCAGGCGCCGATCTTCGACTGGCGCGGCCGGCTGTCGAAATAGGCGTCCGACTCGGCGTCCGGGACCTGCGAGACCGGGCCGCGCAGCCGCACCTGGCGCTGCAGCGACTTCCAGTGGAAGACCGCGGCGGCCGACGGGTTCGCGGCGATCTCCTGGCCCTTCTGGCTGGTCTGGTGCGTGTAGAACACGAAGCCGCGCTCGTCGAAGCCCTTGAGCAGCACCATCCGGACGTTCGGCATGCCGCCGGCGTCGGCCGTGGCGATCGCCATGGCGTTCGGGTCGGCCGGCTCGCTCTTGCGCGCCTCCTCGAACCAGGTCTCGAACAGCACGAAGGGCTCGTCGGATTCGGTGAAATCACCGGACGTTAACCGGATCGGTTGTTCAATCGGACGAGTGTCGGACATGGTTCGGAGCACCTCTTGGCAGTCGATCAGCCGGCTTTCACGGTCGGGTCCGGGCCTTATAGGCCCGGTGGCCCCGGTCGCCTACGCCGCCGTGGTGGGGGCCGCCACCGGCGTGGCGTATGGGCCGTCGGGGTCGCCGTCGCGCTGCTGACCGGGCTGCTCGGCAGTGGCTGTGCCTATCAATTAGGGTCGCTCGGCGGGAAAGACGAGGACCAGCTCGCCGCCACCGGGGCGCTCGGGGCGCGAACCGTGACCGGCGGCCATATCGGCGCGACCGGCACCGGGTCGCCCGCCGAGGCGGCGCTGCCCGGCGAAGCCGACCTCGCCCTCGCCCGCACGGCGATCGCCGAGGCGCTCGGCAAGAGCGGCACCACCACGAGCTCGTCCTGGGAGAACCCGACGACCGGCGCGCGCGGCACCGTCACGCCGATCACCTCGGCCTACCGGGAGGACGGGCGGACCTGCCGCGACTTCCTGGCGAGCCATGTCCGCGACGGCGCCGAGACCTGGCTGGAGGGCGGCGCCTGCCGGGCCGGCCACGGCCGCTGGGAGGTGAAGCGGCTGAAGCCCTGGAAGCGAGCCTGAGCCGGGCGCGCCCGGCGCGGCCCCGCGCCGTTATCCATCCCGTCGATCGGCGCCCGAATCTTCGCGTCGAACCGCCGTGGAGACGTCCGCCTCGCGTTGCGAAATGGGGCGATTCCCCCCACATTTACCCGCGAACGGGTGAATCGCCCGACCTGCGTTTCGGAGTTTTCAGAGCATGCGCAACCCCTACGAGGTCCTCGGGGTGCCGCGGACCGCGGACGCGGCCGCGATCAAGAGCGCGTTCCGCAAGCTCGCCAAGAAGCTGCATCCCGACGCCAACCAGGACGACCCGAAGAGCGCCAAGCGCTTCGCCGAGATCAACCAAGCCTACGAGATCATCGGCGACGAGAAGAAGCGCAAGGCGTTCGACCGCGGCGAGATCGACGCCGAGGGCAAGCCGCGCTTCCACGGCTTCGAAGGTTTCGGCGCCCATCCCGGCGCCGGCGCGGCCGGCGGCGGCCCGGGTGGCGCCCATTTCGAGAACTTCTCGTTCGGGCCGGAGGGCTTTCGGCGCGCCGGCGGTGGCGCCGGCGCGCGCGGCTTCGGCGGCGGCTTCGAGGACATCCTCAAGGACGTGTTCGGGGCGGCCGCGGCGGGCCACGGCGGCCGCCGCACCGGCTTCGGCGGAATGCCGTTCGAGGCCGAGGACATGCATCAGCCGGCCGGCCGCGACGTCGAGGCTGCCGTCACCATCACGCTCGCCGAGGCCGCCAAGGGCGGCACCCGGCGCGTCCACCTGCCGACCGGCAAGGAGGTCGAGGTCAAGATCCCGGCCGGCCTCGTCGACGGCCAACAGATTCGCCTGAAGGGGCAGGGGCTTCCCGGCCCCGGCGCGGTCGGCGACGCGCTCGTCACCGTGACCATCGCGCCGCATCCGCTGTTCGAGCGCGACGGCGCCAACCTGCGCCTCGACCTGCCGGTGACGCTCTACGAGGCGGTCCTGGGCGGCAAGGTGCGGGTGCCGACCCTCGACGGCGCCGTCGAGCTGAACATCCCGCCCGGCACGTCGAGCGGCCGCACCTTCCGGCTCAAGGGCAAGGGCCTTCCGGCGAAGGGCGGCACCAACGGCGATCTCCTCGCCAGCATCCGCATCGTGCTGCCCAAGGAGCACGACATCGAGCTCGACGAGCTGATGCGCCACTGGCGCGACGCCAAGCCCTACGATCCCCGCCGCGACATGGAGTGAGCGGGGCCGGACGGCCGTCCGCCCGCGGGCGGACGCCGTTTTCCCAAGATCCGTTTCAAGATCCGTTTCCGGCGTCCGCCGATCGTTGCCCGCGGGGTTCCCGATCGCCCCCGCGCCGTTGCCGACCGGTCCGGCTCGGTCTGGTGAAAACGTTTTCATCGTAAAGGCTTGGCGCTGTTGTTGTGAGGCGCGACGGAACCGGTCGCGCGGTCCGGATGCGACGGGCGCGGAGCGTGAGGGTGAGTCCGTGTCGCACGATCCAACCAATGGCGGGCCGCGTGGGCGTCCGCCCCGCCTTGCCGCCGCCCGGCCCGGCGTGCCATAGGTGCGGCCGCGCCGGTCACGGCGGTTCAGAGGATCATCATGCCGGATACTGCAGGGCTCCTGCGCGGCAAGCGCGGGCTCATTTTTGGCGTTGCCAACAATCGTTCGATCGCCTGGGGGATCGCCAAGGCGGCCCGCGCCCAGGGGGCGGAGCTCGGCTTCACCTACCAGGGCGACGTGCTCAAGAAGCGGGTCGAGCCGCTCGCCGCCGAGCTCGGCGCGCGCCTGCTCGGCCATTGCGACGTCACCGAGCCCGAGACCATCGACGCCGTTTTCGCCGCCGCCGCCGAGGCGTGGGGCACCATCGACTTCGTCGTCCATGCCGTCGCCTTCTCGGACAAGGACGAGCTCGACGGCCGCTATGTCGACACCTCGGTCGACAACTTCACCAAGACGATGCTGATCAGCTGCTACTCGTTCACGGCGATCGCCCAGCGGGCCGAGAAGCTGATGCCGAACGGCGGCGCGCTGCTGACGCTCACCTACTACGGCGCCGAGAAGTGGATGCCGCACTACAACGTCATGGGCGTCGCCAAGGCGGGCCTCGAGGCGTCGGTGCGCTACCTCGCCGCCGACCTCGGCGCCAAGGCGATCCGGGTCAACGCCGTCTCGGCCGGCCCGATCAAGACGCTGGCCGCCGCCGGGATCGGCGACTTCCGCTACATCCTGCGGTGGAACGAGTACAACTCGCCGCTCAAGCGCACCGTGACGATCGACGAGGTGGGCGACACCTCGGTCTATCTCCTGTCCGACATGTCGCGAGGCGTGACGGGCGAAATCCATCATGTCGACGCCGGCTATCACGTCGTCGGCATGAAGCGGCCGGACGCGCCCGACATCTCCGTCGTCAAGGAGTAGCCGCCGCGACCGGTGCTCCGGGCCGGCCTGCCGGCTCGGCCGGACGGCCGATTTGACCCCCGGGGTTCCGGCGCGCTACCAGACCGGCAGCGCAGGACCCCCGTTAGAAAAATGTCGTTCAACACCTTCGGCCATCTGTTCCGGGTCACCACCTTCGGCGAGAGCCACGGGGTGGCGCTCGGCTGCGTGGTCGACGGCTGCCCACCGCGGATTCCGATCGAGGCGGCCGAGATCCAGGCGTTCCTCGATCGTCGCCGGCCCGGCCAGTCGCGCTTCACGACGCAGCGCCGCGAGCCGGACGCGGTGAAGATCCTCTCCGGCGTGTTCACGGATCCGGAGAGCGGCGTCCAGGTGACCACCGGCACGCCGATCGCGCTCGTCATCGAGAACACCGACCAGCGCAGCAAGGACTACGGGGCGATCAAGGACGCCTACCGGCCCGGCCACGCCGACTACACCTACGACGTGAAGTACGGGCTGCGCGATTATCGCGGCGGCGGCCGCTCCTCGGCGCGCGAGACGGCGGCGCGGGTCGCGGCCGGCGCGATCGCGCGAAAGGTGGTGCCGGGGTTCTCGGTGCGGGCCGCGCTGGTCCAGGTCGGCCGCCACACCATCGATCGCGGCCGCTGGGACTGGGACGAGGTCGACAAGAACCCGTTCTTCTGCCCGGACGCCGAGGCGGCGCGCGTCTTCGCCGACTTCCTCGACGACGTGCGCAAGGCCGGCTCCTCGGTCGGCGCCGTGGTCGAGGTGATCGCCGAGGGGGTGCCGCCGGGTCTCGGCGCGCCGGTCTACGGCAAGCTCGACGCGGACCTCGCCGCCGCCCTGATGGGCATCAACGCCGTGAAGGGGGTCGAGATCGGTGCCGGCTTCGCGTCCGCCGCCCTCACCGGCGAGGAGAACGCCGACGAGATGCGCCTCGGCAACGACGGCGCACCACGCTTTCTCACCAATCACGCCGGCGGCGTGCTCGGCGGCATCTCCACGGGCCAGCCGCTCGTCTGCCGCTTTGCCGTCAAGCCGACCTCCTCGATCCTGACGCCGCGGGCGACCGTGAACCGCTTCGGCGAGGAGACCGAGATCCTCACCAAGGGCCGCCACGACCCCTGCGTCGGCATCCGGGCCGTGCCGGTCGCCGAGGCGATGGTTGCGTGCGTGGTGGCCGATCATTATCTGCGCCAGCGCGGGCAGGTCGGCACGCCGCCGGCCTGGCCGTTCGCGCGCCCTGCCGGGGCTCCCGAAGAGATCCCCGCCGCTCATACGAAAGTCCGCGAATGACCAACGAGAACAGCAGGCGCGTGGAGGCGGCTGTCGCCGCCTTCGCGCGGGGCGAGCTGGTGATCGTCACCGACGACAACGACCGCGAGGACGAGGGCGATCTGTTCGTCGCCGCCTCGATGTGCACGCCCGAGAAGATGGCCTTCGTGATCCGCCACACCTCGGGCATCGTCTGCGCGCCGCTCTCCGCCGAGGAGGCGCGGCGGCTGCGGCTCGACCCGATGGTGGCGTCGAACGACGCGCCGCTCGGCACCGCCTTCACGGTGTCGGTCGACGTGAAGCGCGGCTTCGTCACCGGCATCTCGGCCGAGGAGCGCACCAACACGGTGCGGGCGCTCGCCAACCACAACACCGTCGCGTCCGACTTCGTGCGGCCCGGCCACGTGTTTCCGCTGGTCGCCCGCGAGGGCGGCGTGCTCATGCGCTCCGGCCACACCGAGGCCTGCGTCGACATGTGCCGGCTGGCCGGCCTGCCGCCGGTCGGCGTGCTGGCCGAGCTGATGAACGACGACGGCACCGTCATGCGCGGCCCCGAGGTCGCGACCTTCGCCCAGAAGCACGGGCTCGTGTCGATCTCGGTCGCCGACCTGATCGCCTACCGGCAGGTGCGCGACAAGCTGGTCGAGCGCATCTCCACCTTCACGGTGCAGACCGAGATCGGCCCGCTGAAGGGCCATGCCTATGTCACGCCGTTCGAGGCCGTGCACCACATGGCGCTGGTGGTCGGCGACATCGGCGACGGCCGCAACGTGCCGACCCGGCTGCACCGCCACAACCTGCTGCGCGACACCTTTGGAGGCGCCCCCACCGTCCACGCGGCGCTGCGGCGCTTCAAGCAGGAGGGCCGCGGCGTGCTGGTCTTCCTGCGCGACGGCACGGTCGGCGTGCCGGCCGCGGACCTGCCCAAGAACGGGAATGTCAACGGGAACGGTGGCGGGACCGCCGACGCTCCGACCGAGTCCGAGGCGGCCCGCACCCTGCAGTGGCGCGAGATCGGCGTCGGTGCGCAAATCCTGAAGGATCTCGGCGTCACCTCGATCCGCCTGCTCACCTCGGCCGAGCACAAATATGTCGGCCTCGCCGGCTTCGGCATCGAGATCACCGGCACCGAGCCGATCGGGGCGTAGCGGGCTTACGACGCCCGTCGTACCGGGGCGGCGCGGAGCGCCGAGCCCGGAACCCATAACCCCTGCGTTCCGAAAGCAATTTGGACCGGGCGTATGGATTCCGGATAGCCGCTTCGCGGCTTCCGGAATGACCCTTCCTCCGTTTATGCCCGATAAATCGATCGTGAACTCCGGTTCAGCGCCGTCCGTGAGAGCATTGCGATTCTCGGCACGGCGGAGACGGGCATGCGCACGGGGTATTCGGCGGTTGCGGCGGCGGTGCTGGCGGGGCTCGCGGCCCTCGTCGTGGCGGGCGCCGGGCCGGGACTCGTCGCCGCGCCGGCGGTGCGACTCGCGGATCTCCCGAAGTCGCAGGCCGACTCGACCGTCGACGTCGAGCTGGTGCTGGCCGTCGACATCTCCTACTCGATGGATCCGGAGGAGCAGGCGCTGCAGCGTGAGGGTTACGTGTCGGCGCTGACCTCGCCGGAGTTCCTCGCCGCCCTCAAGCAGGGCATGCACGGCAAGATCGCCGTCACCTATGTCGAATGGGCGGGCTCGGCCGACCAGCGGGTGCTGGTGCCGTGGCGCGTCGTCGACGGTCCCGGCAGCGCCGAGGCCTTCGCGGCGTCGATCGCCGAGGCGCCGTATCGGCGCGCCTACCGCACCTCGATCGCCGGGGCGCTCCTGTTCTCGGCCGATCTGTTCAAGGACAGCGGCCAGCGCGGCATCCGCCGCGTCATCGACGTCTCGGGGGACGGGGCCAACAACCAGGGCGCCCAGGTCGATCACGTCCGCGACGAGGTGGTCGCCAAGGGCATCACCATCAACGGCCTGCCGCTGGTGCTCAAGCGCCCGAACGCCGCCACCATGGATCTCGAGGCGCTCGACATCTACTACGAGGATTGCGTGATCGGCGGCCCGTCCGCCTTCATGATCCCGATCCGCGACCGCACCCAGTTCAAGGAGGCGACCCGCACCAAGCTGGTGCTGGAGATCGCCGGCCGCACGCCGGAGGTCCGGGTGATCCCGGCCGCCGACACCGAGCCGCGCGCGACCCCCCGGGTCTCCTGCACGATCGGCGAGCGCATGTGGCAGCAGCGCTGGGGGCGGGATTTCAATTAGGCGGGTCTCGAGACGCGGGTCGCCCCGGTGTCATCAGCCGTCATGCCCGGCCTTGTGCCGGGCATCCACGTCTTTCGCTTCGCTGAATGGTCGAAGATCGTGGATGGCCGGGACGAGCTCGGCCATGACGATGGCAGGGCCTGATCACGTCATCGCCCTTCAGCGCTTCTTGATCTCGAGAAGCCGCGCCGGCGCCCGCTCGTCCCCGCGAAGGCGGGGGACCCAGGGGCGACACGGCACGCGGCTTCTGGATCCCCGCTTGCGCCGGGATGAGCGGTGCATGGGGCCGCATCAGTGGAAACCGCGCGAGCTACCGCACGAACTTCGCGACGATCTCGACGTGATAAGAATACCTGAACTGGTCGACGGGCGTGACGTCGGTCAGACGGTAGCCGCCGGCGGTCAGGATCGCGGCGTCACGGGCGAAGGTCGCGCTGTTGCACGACACCGCGACGATGACGGGCACGCGGCTCGCCGCGAGCGCGCGGGCCTGCGCCTCGGCGCCCTGGCGCGGCGGATCGAGCACCACGGCGTCGACCTTCATCAGCTCCGCCGCGACCAGCGGCCGGCGGAACAGGTCGCGCGCCTCGGCCGTCACGGGCTTCAGCCCGGACGTGTTCTGGGCGGCGCGTGACAACGCCTGCACGGCGGCGGCGTCGATCTCGACGGCCCGCACCTTCGCGCGTTCGGCGAGCCGCAGCGTGAACGGCCCGAGGCCTGCGAACAGGTCGACGACGCTCTTCGCGTCCCCGACATGGGCCTCGACCAGCCGGGCGAGCGTCGCTTCGCCTTCGGCGGTCGCCTGCAGGAACGGGCCGGGCGGCAGCGCCACCACGGTCCGCCCGATCCTTATCGTCGGCGCGACCCTTTGGGCGACCAGCTCGCCGTGCCGCGTGAGACGCGCGAGCCGGTGCTTTTCGGCGACCGCGGCGAGCGCGCCGGTGCGGCCGGAATTGAGCGGGCCAGAGCCGCGCACGTCGACGTCAAGGCCGTCGTCGGTCGCCGTCACCTGGATGTCGAGCGGCTTCTTGACCGGCCCGAGCGCCTCGGCGATCGCCCAGGCGACCTCGACGAAGCCCTTCAGGCCGGGCGCCGTGACCGGGCAGCGGTCGATCGCCACGATCTCGTGGGCGCGCTGCGCCGAGAAGCCGACCTGGAGAATGTCGCGGGTGCCGCGCCGCGCATGCAGGGTGACGCGGCGACGGCCCTCGCCATGCGCGTCGACGAGATCGCCAACCGGCGCGTCGATCCCGGCGGCGCGCAGCGCCTCGACGAGAAGCTCGCGCTTCCAGGTCCGGTAGGGCGCCTCGGCGAGGTGTTGCGTGGCGCAGCCGCCGCACACGCCGAAATGCGGGCAGATCGGCACGATCCGGTCCGGGCTCGCGGCCTCGACCCGCACCAGCCGGCGGCGGTCGGGATGGCCCGGGACCGGCTCGGCCGCGACCGTCTCGCCGGGCAGCGCATAGGGCACGTAGACCGGGAACGCGGGTCCGTCGACGACGCCGTCGCCGCGCCGCCCGAGCGACGCGATGGTGAGGTGCTCGGTCACGTCGGGGCTCCGGGCGGCGCGCCGCGTCGGGCGACGAGCAGGAATTCCCGATTGCCGTCGCCGCCGGCGATCGGGGAGGGGAGCAGGGTGCGGACCTGGCAGGCGAGCGCGCGCACCCGTGCCGCGGCGCTTTCGCACACGGCGTCATGCACGGCGGGATCCCGTACGATGCCCTTCTTCAGGTGCTCGCGGCCGGCCTCGAACTGCGGTTTTATCAGAACCACGAGGTCGCAGGCGGGGGCGGCGAGCGCGAGCGCCGCCGGCAGCACGAGAGCGAGCGGGATGAAGCTGACGTCGATCACGACGAGGCTCGGTGCGGTGTCGAAGGCGTCGGGCGTCAGCGCGCGGATGTCGGTCGCCTCGCACGAGACGACGCGCGGATCGGCACGCAGCTTGGGGTGGAGCTGATCACGGCCGACGTCGACCGCGTAGACCTGCGCGGCGCCGCGGCCGAGCAGCAGATCGGTGAAGCCGCCCGTCGAGGCGCCGACGTCGAGGCAAACGCGGCCGGCCGGGTCGATCGCGCCCGCGTCGAGCGCCGCCGCGAGCTTCAGGGCGCCGCGCGACACGTAAGGATACGCCGGCGCGGCTGCGATCACGGCGTCGACCGAAAGCGTGTCGGAGGGCTTGCCGACCGGCACGCCGTCGGCCGCGACGAGGCCGGCCGCGATGGCGGCCTGGGCCTTGGCGCGGCTCTCGAACAGGCCGCGCTCGACCAGCAGTCGATCGGCGCGCAGGCGAGGGGACATGATGTGTTGACGAGTCGTGCTGACGTGTAGGGTGGGCAAAGCGAAGCGTGCCCACCGTGTCGTGTTCGATCGTCGAAGCGATCGATCATCCGAGGACCGGACGCCGAAGCGACAGATCGTCGAGCCCCGATCGCGTGGGCACGGCGCTCGCGCGCCTTTGCCTACCCTACGGTTCAGGCCGCCCGGCTCAGGCGAGCTTGGCGATCTCCTTGGCGGCGTCCTTGCCGAGCGCCTCGAACACCTTGGTGACGATGCCCTTCCGGTCGAGGCCGGCGACCGCGTACATGGCCGGCTGGGTGTCGTGGTCGATGTAGCTGTCGGGCAGCACCATCGACCGCACCTTCAGGCCGCGATCCAGGAGGCCGTGCTCGGCGAGCGCGTGCAGGCAGAAGGCGCCGAAGCCGCCGATCGAGCCTTCCTCGATGGTGATCAGCACCTCGTGCTCGCGGGCGAGCCGGGCGAGCAGGTCGACGTCGAGCGGCTTGGCGAAGCGCGCGTCGGCGACCGTGGTGGAGAGCCCGAGCGCGGCGAGCTCGTCGGCGGCCTGCAGGCACTCGGCGAGCCGCGTGCCGTAGGAGAACAGGGCGACCTTGTGGCCCTCGCGCACGATCCGGCCCTTGCCGATCGGCAGCGGCGTGCCCTCGAGCGGCATCTCGACGCCGTTGCCCTCGCCGCGCGGATAGCGCAGCGCGGTCGGGAACTCCTCGCAGGCGACCTGGGTCGCCACCATGTTGACCAGCTCCGCCTCGTCGGCGGCCGCCATCAGCACCATGTTGGGGATGCAGCCGAGATAGGCGATGTCGAACGAGCCCGCATGCGTCGGGCCGTCGGCGCCGACCAGGCCGGCGCGGTCCATGGCGAAGCGCACCGGCAGCTTCTGCAGGGCGACGTCGTGCACCACCTGGTCGTAGGCGCGCTGCAGGAAGGTCGAGTAGATGGCGACGAACGGCTTGTAGCCCTCGGTCGCGAGGCCGGCCGCGAAGGTGACGGCGTGCTGCTCGGCGATGCCGACGTCGAAGCAGCGTTCCGGGAACAGCTTGCCGAACAGATCGAGCCCGGTGCCGGACGGCATCGCGGCCGTGATGGCGACGACCTTGGAGTCCTTGCGGGCCTCCTGCACCAGTGCCTCGGCGAACACCTTGGTGAAGGAGGGCGCCTTGGCGTTGGACTTCACCTGGGTGCCGGTCGCGACGTCGAACTTGACGACGCCGTGATACTTGTCGGCGGAGGTCTCGGCCGGCGGGTAGCCCTTGCCCTTCTGGGTCACGCAGTGGACCAGGATCGGCCCCTTGCGCTTGGCGTCACGCACGTTCTTCAGCACGGGCAGCAGGTGGTCGAGATTGTGCCCGTCGATCGGGCCGACATAGTAGAAGCCGAGCTCCTCGAACAGCGTGCCGCCGTGGGTGATCATGTTGCGGGCGAACTCTTCGGCCCGCACCGCCTGCTCGTGCAGGCGCCGCGGCAGATGCTGGGCGAGCTGCTTGCCGATCTCGCGCAGCGACAGGTACGGCTTGCCCGACATCAGGCGCGCCAGATAGGCCGACAGCGCCCCGACCGGCGGCGCGATCGACATGTCGTTGTCGTTGAGCACCACGATCAGGTTGGAGTCCATGCCGCCGGCGTTGTTGAGCGCCTCGTAGGCCATGCCGGCCGACATCGAGCCGTCGCCGATCACCGCGACGACGTGATTGTGCTTCGTCTTGTCGAGGTCGCGGGCGACCGCCATGCCCAGCCCGGCCGAGATCGAGGTCGAGGAGTGGGCGGCGCCGAACGGGTCGTAGGGGCTCTCGGTGCGCTTGGTGAAGCCGGAGAGGCCGCCGCCCTGGCGCAGCGTGCGGATGCGGTCGCGCCGACCGGTAAGGATCTTGTGCGGATAGGCCTGATGGCCGACATCCCAGATCAGCCGGTCGGCCGGCGTGTCGAAAATGTAGTGCAGCGCCACCGTGAGCTCGATGACGCCGAGGCTGGAGCCGAGATGGCCGCCGGTCTGGGAGACGGCGGCGATCGTCTCGGCGCGAAGCTCGTCGGCGAGCTGGCGGAGCTCGCTCGTCTCGAGGCGGCGTAGATCCTCGGGAAGGACGACGCGGTCGAGCAGCGGCGTTTGCGACGGCTGGTGCGACGGCTGGGGCAAGACACTACCTCCCTCGAGGGGTCAACAAACACGTCCAGTCAAGGACTTATCGTACAAGAGCCAGTCCGACAACTCGGCCGGGCAGGGGGCGTCTTCGCAATTGCGTCATCGCCCCGGCCGGAACCGCTCGCCGGCATTCAGCGTTCTCACTCAACCACTTGGCAAACAGATCGACCCCGCTCGAACAGTCCGGACCGACATGTCGGCACGTGCAAACCCTAAAACTTACCTCGAACGGCCGGCTCTGTCATGTGGGCGTCACCACCTGCTCCCGGCCGCCCGGCGGCTCCGTCTCAATACACTTAGTCAAACGAAGTGGCATCGGGTTCGCAACATTATGGTGGATTCCGGGGCCGGCGCGTCGGCTCCGAGCGACGACTCCGTGTTTCCGTACCGCGCGTTCGGCCGGATCGCTCCGCTCTACCTCGCCGCTTCTTACGATACGGTTCCCGACGTGGCGACCAAACCCCGGGGCGGTAAGAGCCGGTGATGGCACTCGACCTCTATCGGCAGAAGCGGAAGTTCGACGTCACCCCGGAGCCGCGTGGCCGCAAGGCACGGACGAAGGGCTCGACCTTCGTCGTGCAGAAGCACGCGGCGCGGCGGCTGCATTACGATTTCCGGCTCGAGCTGGACGGCGTCCTCAAGAGCTGGGCCGTCACCCGCGGCCCCAGCCTGGTGCCGGGGGAGAAGCGGCTCGCGGTGGAGACCGAGGACCATCCGCTCGACTATGGCGGCTTCGAGGGCACGATCCCGAAGGGGCAGTACGGCGGCGGCACCGTGATGCTGTGGGACCGCGGCCGCTGGATCCCGGACGGCGATCCGCATGCCGGCCTGAAGAAGGGGCACCTGCAGTTCACGCTGGAGGGCGAGAAGCTCAAAGGGCACTGGCATCTCGTGCGCATGCACAAGCGCGCCGGCGAGACGCACGACAACTGGCTGCTGATCAAGAGCGAGGACGCGGCGGCCCGCACGCCCGCCGACCCGGACCTGCTGGAGGAGGCGACGCTCTCGGTCGAGACCGGCCGCTCGATCGACGAGATCGCCGCCGGCAAGGCGCCGAAGCGCAAGTCCAGCGTGAAGGCCGCCGCGGTGTGGCAGTCGTCGCGGACGGAGACACCCGACAAGACAAGAAAGAGCCCCCCACCCCCGACCCCTCCCCGCCACGCGCTTCGCGCGCGGGGGGAGGGGAGTCGAGGTGTTGCGGCTCCCCTCCCCCCATTCGCGTTAGCGAATGGCGGGGAGGGGTCGGGGGTGGGGGGAGCAGCGGCTCCGCAAGCTCGAAGCTCCCGACGCGGCAAGGCCGCGCTGCAACCCGCCGCCCCGACGAAAAGCAAGGCCAGGCCGACCCGCGCCCCGAAGCCCAAATCGAGCTTCGCCCCGCTCCCCGACTTCGTCCCGCCCTGCCTCGCGACGCTGGCCGATGCGCCGCCGGACGGACCGGACTGGATCCACGAGATCAAGTTCGACGGCTACCGCATCCAGGCGCGGCTGGAGGACGGGGCGGTGGTGCTGCGCACCCGCAAAGGACTCGACTGGACGAAGCGCTTCCGGTCGGTCGCCAAGGCCGTCGCGGCGCTGCCGGCCGCGACGGCGCTGATCGACGGCGAGATCGTCGTCGAGACCGCGGCCGGGGTGTCGGACTTCGCCGCGCTTCAGGCGGCGCTCGAGGCGGGCCGAGACAACTTCGTCTACGACGTGTTCGATCTTCTTCATCTCGACGGACGTGATCTGACGACCCTGCCGCTCGCCGAGCGCAAGGCGGCGCTCGCCGCGCTGATCGCCAACGCCCCCGGGGGCACGCTGCTGCGCTTCTCCGACCATCTCGCAGAAAGCGGCGCCGTGGTGCACGAGCATGCCTGCCGGATGGGACTGGAAGGCATCGTCTCCAAGCGCAGCGACGCGCCGTATCGCTCCGGCCGCGGCACCGACTGGATCAAGAGCAAATGCGCCGACCGCCAGGAGTTCGTGGTCGGCGGCTATCGGCTCGCCACCGGCGCGACCCGGGCCGTGGGGGCGCTCGCGGTCGGCACGTTCCAGGACGGCGTTCTCCAGTACGTCGGCCGCATCGGCACCGGCTACACCGAGAAGACCGCGCGCGATCTGTTCAAGCGCCTGTCGCCGCTGAAGGTCGACAAGATGGCGTTCGAACGCCTGCCGGCCGACGAGCGGCGCAAGGACATCGTCTGGGTGAAGCCGGAGCTCGTGATCGAGGCCGAGCTGCGCGGCCGCACCGGATCGGGCCTCCTGCGCCACGCCGCCTTCAAGGGACTTCGCGAGGACAAGGCATCGCACGAGGTCGTGCGCGAGACGCCGGTGCCGGTGCGCGACGTGGAGGAGACGATGGCGACAGCGAGGAAGTCTGCATCGAAGACGTCACGCGCCGCGTCGCCTCTCCCCGCGCGCGGGGAGCGGAATCGCGGTACCGCGGCCGCGACGGCTGCCCCACCCAAGCTCACCAATCCGCAGCGGGTGTACTGGCAGGACGTCGACATCACCAAGCAGGGGCTGGCCGACTATTACGCGCAGGTGTGGGACTGGATCGCGCCTCACGTCGTGCGCCGGCCGCTGGCGCTGCTGCGCTGCCCGAACGGCGTCGGCTCGGAGTGCTTCGTCCAGAAGCACGCGCACGCGACCTTCGACAAGAGCCGCATCCTCACGGTCGACGACGACGGCGAGAAGCTGATCGCGATCGACAGCCTCGACGGGCTCCTGGCACTGGTGCAGGCCGGCGTGCTGGAGATCCATGTCTGGGGCTCGACCATCGACCGCGTCGACCTCAACGACCGGCTGGTGTTCGACCTCGATCCCGGTCCCGACGTGACATGGGTCGACGTGGTGGCCGGAGCGAAGGAGGTGCGCGACCGCCTCGCCGACCTGAAGCTCGAGAGCTTCGTGAAGACCTCGGGCGGCAAGGGGCTGCATATCGTCGTGCCGCATGCCGGCGCCGACTGGGCGACCGCCAAGGAGTTCTCAAAAGCGATCGCGCTCGCGATGACGGCGGACTCGCCCCAAAAATATCTGGCGAAGATGACCAAGAGCGCGCGGGTGGGGAAGATCTTCGTCGACTATCTGCGCAACGGTCGCGGTGCCACCGCGGTCGCGGCCTACTCGCCGCGCGCCCGCCCCGGTGCGCCGGTGTCGACTCCGGTCGCCTGGAGCGAGGTGACGGCGAAGCTGTCGCCGGCGCGCTGGACCGTGCTGAACCTGATGGATCGCCTGAAGCGCCTGAAGTCCGATCCCTGGGCCGAGATCGGCAAGGTCAAGCAGAAGCTCCCGAAGGCCTGATCGCGACCAGCCTTCGATCGATGCCGCCGCCTCACGGCTTCGGAGCCGACGCCGGATCGGCGCCGAGCGCGACCCAGGTCAGCACGGCGTCGTGGAAGCGGCGCGCCGGCGCAAGGCCGGTGATCTCCTCGAACTGCCGCAGCCGATAGGCGAGCGTGTTGCGGTGGATGCCGAGCGCCGAGGCCGCGGCGCTGGCGTCGAGATTGGCGGTCAGCACCGCCGCGACGGTCTCGCGCAACGCCGGACGTCGGGCGAAGGCGGCCGCGATGCGCGCCGCGAGGGGCTGCGCCGCAGCGCCGCCGTCGCCGGCCATCAGGCGGTCGCGCAGATAGTCGGCGAGCAGCGGCTCCTCCGTCACGGCCCGCACCGGCAGGCGCTTGCCGGCGCGGGCGAGCGCGAAGCGCGCCTGCCGGAACGAGGCAGGGAACCGCCCGGGCGTCGCGTGTCCGCCGACGCCGGCGCGCACCACCAGCCCGGATCGTCGCGCCAGATCGCGTCGCACGGCATGGACGCGGGCGAGCAGCGCCGCGTCCGGCGGGCCGGCCGCCGCGAACAGCACCGCCACGGTCTTCTCCAGCGTGCCGACGAAGTCGCCCGGCTGCAGCGTGCCGCTGCGCCGCAGGTGATCCTCGCAGTCGGCGAGCGGCATCGCGGCGAGGCTGCCGACCCCCTCGGCCGCCGTGGCGCCGGGGCCGGCATCGGCCACGAACAGCGCGACGATCCGGGCCGGCTCGACGTCGAAGCCGACCGAGCGGGCGAGCCGGCGCGCCGCCGCCGGCAGCTCGTCGCCCTCGTGCATCAGGAGGAGCTGGGTGAACTCCTCGCGCATCCGGCGCGTCGCGCCGGATTCCCGCTGCAGCGACTCGCGCTCCAGCACCAGCTCGGTGATCATCTTCACGAGCTGGGCGGTGGCGCGCACCTCGGGCGGATCGCCGAACACCCCGACGACGCCGATCGGCCGCTCGTCCTGGATGATCGGCATATTGATGCCCTGCAGGGCGCCCGGATAGCGGGCGAGCTCGTCCGGGAAGATCTCGATGGTCTCGCCGTGCTCGATGGCGATGCGGGCGCCCATGTGCACGGTGCCGATCCGGTGCGGATGCCCGGAGGCGATAATCTGGCCCCGCAGATCCATAAGGTTCACGTTGCGGTGCACGACCGGGATGATGATGTCGACGATCCGCTGGGCGAGGTCGGGGCTGATGTGCATGGTCGCCGCCTTTTGTGCAGGGCGCACAAAAACGGATTAACGGGCGAGCGCCTTCGCAGCAAGCTTCCTGTTCGCGGCGCGCACCGCCGCGCCTATCCTCGCACCGTACTCACCGGCGCAGATCGAGCCTTCGCTCTCCCCCGCCGTGCCCCGCTCCGGGGCACGGAGCGCTGTCCTTCGCCTCCGCGCCAGTCGCCCCGCTGGAGCCTTCGCTGGAAGGACACCATGACAACGGAACTCTATCTGCTGGTGCTCGTCGCCAGCATCGTCCTGCTACTGGTGCTCACGATCGCCGTGAAGCTGCACCCCTTCGTGGCGCTCGTCACCACCACGGCCTTCGTCGGCTTCGCCACCGGCATGCCGCTCGATCAGATCCTGAAATCGATCGAGGGCGGCATCGGCGGCTTTCTCGGCATGCTGGCGCCCATCCTCGTGCTCGGCGCCATCGTCGGCAAGATGATGGAGGTCTCGGGCGGCGCCGAGCGGCTCGCCCGCGCGCTCATCCGCGTGCTGGGCAAGCGCAACACCCACTGGGCCATGATGATCGTCGGCTACATCTGCGGCATCCCGGTGTTCTTCCAGGTCGGCATCGTGCTGCTGATGCCGCTGCTGTTCAGCGTCGCGCGCGCCGCCGGCATGTCGCTCGTGATGGTCGGCCTGCCGATGATCATCGGCCTGTTCACGGTGCATTGCGTGGTGCCGCCGCACCCGGCCGCGACCGCGGTCGCCGTCGCCCTGCACGCCGATCTCGGCAAGGTGATCCTCTACGGCCTGATCGTCGGCCTGCCGGCCGCCGCCGTCGCCGGCCCGATCTTCGGGCGGATGATCGGCGACAAGTTCACGCTGCAGCCGCCCGAGCGGCTCAAGCAGATCGCCGCCCTGCCGGACGAGGCGCTGCCCCGCCTGGACGTGACGCTGATCACCATCCTGTCGCCGCTGGTCCTGATGATCAGCAAGACCGTGTTCGAGATGGCGCTCGGACCGAAGCACCCGATCATGCCGATCGTCAACTTCGTCGGCCAGCCGATCACGGCGCTGTTCATCGCCGCGATCCTGTCCTACTTCACGCTCGGCCTCGCCCGCGGGCGCGACATGACGTCGCTGCGCGAGTTCAGCGAGCAAGCGATCGGGCCGATGGCCGCCATCCTGGTGATCATCGGGGCGAGCGGCGCCTTCAACAAGGTGCTGATGGACTCCGGCATCGGCGCCGCCCTCAAGGTGGTGCTGACCGCCTGGCAGATCGACCCCTATCTGCTCGCCTGGGGCACGGCGCTGATCATGCACATCGCCATCGGCGGCGCGACCATCGCGATGCTCACGACCGTCGGCCTGATCCTGCCGATCCTGCCGCTCTATCCGGGCGTCGACCCGGCGCTCGTCGCGGTCGCCATCGGCATCGGCACCATCGGCTTCTCGCACGTCAACGATCCGGGCTTCTGGTTCGTCAAGGAATACTTCGGGCTGTCGATGCCCGACATGTTCAAGACTTACACGGCGTCGACCGTCATCGCCGCCTTCGTCGGACTGGCCGCCCTGATGGCCTTCCGCTTCGCCATCGGCGCTTGAGAGGAGAAGTCCCATGAAAGTCACGGTCGCGATGGACAACAATGTCCCGATCAGCGCGCCGCTGCCGCTCACGGCCGAGCACGGCGCCGCCTTCCTGATCGAGGTCGACGGCAAGACCATCCTCTACGACACCGGCCAGACCGGTGCCGTCACGGGCAACATCGCGCTGCTCGGAAAGCACCCGCAGACGCTCGACACGGTGGTGATCAGCCACGGCCATTACGACCATGTCGGCGGTCTCGTGCGGGTGCTGCAGGAGGCCCGCAAGGACATCGAGGTGGTGATGCACGCCAAGGTGTTCGGCGATCGTTATTCGGTCGCGGGGGGCCGGCGGCGGCCGATCGGCGTTCCTTATCCGGAGGACTATCTGCGCTCGCACGGCGGGGTGTGGGATCTGCGCGAGACGCCGCGGAAGCTCACCCCGCATCTGTGGTTCTCCGGGACGGTGCCGCGCGTCACCGACTTCGAGTTCGGCGACACCTGGCTGGTGCTCCGCGGCGACGAGGGCGACGTGCAGGATCCGATCGAGGACGACGCCGTCCTCTACTGCGAGGGCGAGCGCGGCCTGATCGTGATCGGCGGCTGCAGCCACTCCGGGCTCGTCAACATCGTCAAGCACGGCTTCGCCGTGACCGGGCTCAACCGGCTGCAGGGCTTCGTCGGCGGCACCCATCTGGGTCCCGTCTCGAAGGCCCAGCAGGACAAGACGATCGAGCAGCTCGTCGCGTGGAATCCGGAGTTCGTCGCCGCCAACCACTGCACCGGCTTCGCCATGATGGCGCGGCTGAAGGAGGCGTTCGGCCAGCGCTTCATCCCGGCCTTCGTCGGCGAGTCGATCACCACGAGCTGAGATCGGGGATCCCCGGCCGCGACCATTTGCAATGGTCGCGCGGCGTCGGTGGCATTGCATGACTTGGTCATTCCGGGGCGGCGCACCGCGCCGAACCCGGAATCCAACCCCGAATGTCGAGGTCGCCGCTGGATTCCGGGTTCGCGCCTCGGCGCGGAATGACGGCTGATCCAAAGCACTCGCCGCGGCGAAGCCCTCATACGCCGCAGTGTGTTCGATTGAATCGACGGGTCGGCGGACGCTCGGGTGTTCGCTCGCCCCGCGTCACTCCGGCAGCGGGATGAGCTCGCTCTCGCCCGGCACGGCGGCGAAGCGGCCGGCCTTCCAGTCGGCTTTTGCCGCCTCGATGCGGTCCTTTCGCGACGAGACGAAGTTCCACCAGATGTAACGTGGTCCATCCATGGGCGCGCCGCCGAGAATCGCGAGCCGCACCAGCGTCAGCGCCGTCACGGTGATGCGGTCGCCGGGGCGGAAGACGAGCAGCCGCCCGGCCTCAAAGCGGTCGCCGGCGATGTCGACCGCGCCCGAGGCCAGATAGATGGCCCGCTCCTCGGCGGCCGGATCGAGCGGCAGCAGCGCGCCGGCCTCCATCGTCACGTCGGCGAACAGCGTCTCCGAGGCGGTGGCGAGCGGCGAGGTGCGGCCGAACAGCGAGCCGGCGACGATGCGGACCGTCTTGCCTTCGGCCGCCTCCACGGGCAGCGCGGCGCTGTCGTGATGCACGAAGGCGGGCGCGCTCTCCTCGCGGGCCGTCGGCAGCGCCACCCAGCACTGCAGCCCGTGCAGCGGCTCGCCACCGTGGCGGTGGTCCGCCGCCGTGCGCTCGGAATGGGCGATGCCGGAGCCGGCGCTCATCCAGTTGACGGCGCCGGGGCGGATCGCCTGCGCGGTGCCGAGGCTGTCGCGATGAAAGATCTCGCCCTCGAACAGATACGTCACGGTGGCGAGGCCGATATGCGGATGCGGCCGCACGTCGAGCCCGTCGCCGACCTTGAACTCGGCCGGTCCCATCTCGTCGAGGAAGACGAACGGGCCGACCATCCGGCGGCGCGCCGAGGGCAGGGCGCGGCGCACCGCGAAGCCGCCGATGTCGCTGGTGCGCGGCACGATCACTTGCGCGATGGCGTCGCACGCGAAGGCGTCGCCGGGAGCGGGGTCGTTCGCCGGGAAGAAGCTCATCGGGCCTCCGGGGGTACGAGGCGTTTTTTACGCGGGGTGCTTCGAGTGATGCGGGTGCATCACCCGACGTCAAGCGGTTCGGTGCCCTTCGGCTTGCCGGCGGCATCGAGCGTGATCTTCTGCACGCGCGCCTCGGCCTGGGTCAGCAGCTCCTCGCAGCGCCGCTTCAGGCTCTCGCCGCGCTCGTAGATCGCGACCGATTCCTCCAGCGGCACGTTGCCGCTCTCCAGGCGCTCGACGATGCTCTCGAGCTCTTCGAGCGCCCGCTCGAAGCTGAGCGTCGCGACCTCGACTTGCTTCTTCTCGGCCATCCTGTCCGTCGACTCCGTTTTTCTCGGGCCGCAGAAGAGCCCGGCGCGGCGCGTTTGTCCACCGCCGGCCGAGCTACCCCGCCGGCGCGCCGGCCGGGATCGACGCGTCGGCGGTGCGCGGCTCGGCGTGACCGATGGCGCGGCGGATCTCCGGGAAGCGCCGGCGCAGGTCGCGCTCCAGCGCGTCGACCGCCTCGTGCACGTCGATGACGCTGCGGGCCGGGTCGATGTGGCAGTGGAACACCACGATCTCGCCCTCGGGTGTCTCGCGCACCCGCACGTCGTGGACGTTGCGCAGCGGCTCGTGCTCGCGGGCGAGGTCGGACAGGGTGCGCGCGAGCGCGGCGACCCGGTCGGGCGTCGCCTCGCGGCCCGGAATGTTGGGCGCCTGCAGCGGCTCGATATGGGTCTCGACCTCGACCGAGGGGCCGAGCTCGGCCGCGACGGCGTCCTCCAGCGCGCTCGCGATCTCGTGGGCGGCGCCCATCGGCATGTCGCCGTCGACCTCGATGTCGAGCGCCACCGCGAGCCGCTCGCCGATCGCCTGCACGGTGAGGTGATGGACGGCGAGCCCGCGGTTGCGGGCGATCACCATGATGCGCTCCTGCACCGACTCGTCGTCGAGCGCGACCGGCGTCGTCGTGATCGTCACGTCGGCGTCGGCGTCGCCGAGCGTCGCGGCGATGGCGTCCTGCAGCACGCCCTTGAGGGCGGCGACGCGATCGAGCGGCAGCGTGCGCGGCACCGCGATCGCGAGGTCGACGAAATGCCGCGGGCCGACGGTGCGGACCCGCAGCCGCTCGACCCGCACGACGCCGGCGACGCCCGACACTACACGCGACACCCGGTCGCGCACGCCGGGCGGGGCGGCGTCCATCAGCGCCTCGATGGTGCGGCGGCTCATGCGCAGGCCGAGCACCGCGATGATGACGGCGACGACGAGCGCGGCGGCCGCGTCGCCCCAGCCGTAGCCGTACGCCGCCAGCCCGAGCCCGATGATCACCGCGACCGAGCCGTACATGTCGGAGGCGAAGTGGAGCGAGTCGGCCTCCAGGGCCTGGCTGCCGGTTTCGCGCGCTGTCTTCTTGAGCACGTGGGCGCGCCAGCCGTTGACGACCATCTCGATCGCCAGCACGCCGAAGGGCAGGAGCGAGAAGGTCGGCGCGCTGCCGCCCTCGCGCAGGCGCTGCACGGCCTCCACGGCGACGCCGCCGGCGAGCAGGAACAGGAGCGCCGTCTCGGCGAGCGCGGCGAGGCTTTCGACCTTGCCGTGGCCGTAGTGATGGCTGGCGTCCGGCGGCCTGTCGGAGACCCGCACCGCGTACCAGGTGACGAGGGTGGCGCCGAGATCGATCAGGCTATGAAGGGCGTCGGAGATCAGCGCGAGGCTGCCGATCGCGACGCCGATGACGAACTTGGCGCAGGCGAGCGTGCCGCTCGCGGCGACCGACACGGCGGCCACCCGCTCCTTCTTGCTCAGCATGGTCGCGGTCGCGTCCCCGTCGTCGCTCCGGCCCGTCCCTCCGCGTCGAAGGTCGCGCCGAGCAGAATGCCCGTGCTCGCCGATCGGGTGCACGGCCCGATCGCGCACGCCAGGATAGCCGATCGCGGTCGGGGATTCACGGCGGCCGCCACCACCCGCCGACACGTCGTTGGGACCTCGGATCGAGACGACGCCCCGGCCGGGTGGGGCGGCCGCCCCGCGGACCTGTCGCCGCCAATTGCGGCATCAACGTGCCGCAGCGCAGCAGAGCCGACGATTTCTCACAGGCGCCGATTTTTCACAGCATCTCCAGCGCCGTCTTGCGAACCGGTGGCGGAAAGGCGCGATCGAGCGCGGCGAGGTCCTGGGTGTCGAGGGTCAGGTCGAGGGCGCCGCGATTCTCGCGCACGTGTGTCGCGTTGCCGGCGCGCGGGATGGCGATGGTGCCGGGTCGGCGCAGCGCGAAGGCGAGCGCCACCTGGGCGGGCGTGGCGCCGTGGCGCGCCGCGATCGAGACCAGCGTGCGATGCTTCAGCACGCGGCCCTGCTCGATCGGCGAGTAGGCCATCACCGGGATGTTGTGCTGCTCGCACCAGGGCAGGAGATCGAACTCGATGCCGCGCCGCGTCGGATTGTACAGCACCTGATTGGTCGCCACCGCGTTGCCGCCGGGAACGGCGAAGAGCTCCTCCATGTCGTCGGTGTCGAGATTGCTGACACCCCAGTGGCGGATCTTTCCGGCGCGTTGCAGCGTCTCGAACGCCGCGACGGTCTCCGCGAACGGCACGCCGCCGCGCCAGTGCAGCAGATAGAGGTCGATCCGGTCGGTGCCGAGCCGATTCAGGCTCGCCTCGCAGGCTTTTATGGTGCCGGTCCGCGAGGCATTCCCGGGCAGCACCTTGTCCACCACGAAGACCGTGTCGCGTCGGCCCGCGACGGCGCGCGCCACCACCTCCTCGGCGCCGCCGTCGGCATACATCTCGGCCGTGTCGATCAGCGTCATGCCGAGGTCGATGCCGAGCTGCAGCGCCGCCACCTCCTGTGCCGGCGACCGCGATCCCTCGCCCATCCCCCAAGTCCCGAGCCCCAGCACCGGCACGGCCTCGCCGGAGGGCAGGAGGGTGGTCGGAACGGCGGAGAGCGGCGAGGACGATGCGGGCACGGCGGGACTCGTTGATACGTGAGGGATGGGCAGACCTTTCCTAACGCCCGAACACGGCGGCGGCAAAGGCGCAGCGCTGCACGTCTGGGCTGCGACCGGGCCGATCCGCGCCGGGCGTCCATCAGCCGTTGCGTCCGCCGCCATTGCGTTCGCGCCGTCGCGGCGGCAAGGAGAGGCGGCATTTCGGAAAGGCAATCGCGATGGACCGCCGCTCGCTTCCCCACACCGATCTCACCGTCTCGCGCCTGTGCTTCGGCACCATGACGTTCGGCAAGCCGGTCGACCAGCCGACCGCCGACCGCATGGTGGCGCGCTGCCTCGACGCGGGGATCGACTTCTTCGACACGGCGAACGCCTATCAGCTCGGCGGGTCCGAGGAGATCCTCGGACGGGCGCTGGGGGCGCGGCGCAAGGACGTGGTGCTCGCCACCAAGGTGCAGCACAAGATGGGCGAAGGCGCCGACCAGCAGGGGCTGTCGCGCGCCGCCATCCTGCGCCAGATCGACGAGAGCCTGACGCGGCTTCGCACCGATTACGTGGACCTCTACTACCTGCACCAGCCCGATCCGGCCGTGCCGATCGAGGAGAGCCTCGCGGCCATGGACGCGCTGGTGAAGGCCGGCAAGGTGCGTTACGTGGCGACGTCGAACTACGCGGCCTGGCAGGTCTGCGAGATGTTCTGGCTGTCGGAGAAGAACGGCTGGCGGCCGCCGGCCGTGTCGCAGCCGATGTATTCGCTGGTGGCGCGCGGCATCGAGCAGGAGTACCTGCCGATGGCGAAGCGCCTCGGCGTGTCGAGCTTCGTCTACAATCCGCTCGCCGGCGGCCTGCTCACCGGCAAGCACGACCCGAAAGCGGTGACGGCGGGCGGGCGCTTCGACACGGCGTTCTGGGGCAAGTCGCTCTACGCCGACCGCTACTGGCACCCGCGGACCTTCGAGGCCGTGGAGCGGCTGAAGGCGATCGCCGCCGAGGCCGGCCGCTCGCTGGTGAGCCTCGCCTTCGCCTGGGTGCTGCACCACACCGCCGCCGACGGCCTGATCCTCGGCGCCTCGCGCCCCGACCAGCTCGACCAGAACCTCGCCGCCTGCCGCGAAGGCCCGCTGAGCCCCGAGACGGTCGCAGCCTGTGACGCGGTGTGGGACGCTTTCCGCGGGCCGGTGCCGGTCTATAATCGCTGAACTTGCGGCGTCTTCGCGAGACACACAGCCTCGTGTCCCGGGCGCGGCGCAGAGCGCCGTGACCGGGACCCAGGAGGAGGGCCGTCATCGCCCATAAAGAACCGCACTGACTCGTCTCAGGACCGCGCCCGCCGCGGCCTCCCCCTCACACGCACGTGTCTGGACTGTCGTCGGATACCTCCGCAGGTTTCGTCCCCCTGCCATTGCGAGTGCCCGACATGACCACGCGACGCGACTTCGTTCAGGCGGTGCCGGCGCTCGGTGCCGCGTTCTGTGTCGCCGGCAGCCTGGCGACGGGCGACCGGCCCGCCCAGGCTCAGACCCAGAGCCAGCCGGCCGCCGGCCATTTCCATCCCAAGGGCAAGGCGCCGTCGCGCCACACCGCCGAAGTCTTGAAACGGGCGCGCGACGGGCTGCCCTTCGCCGACACGCGCGACCTCGAGGAGCAGAAGCGCGGCCTGATCGCGCCGATGAAGGACATGACGATCATGGCCGACGGCGGCCATGTCGCCTGGGACATGGAGCAGTTCCGGTTTCTCGACACGCCCGGCGAGTTCGACAGCATCCATCCGTCGCTGCTGCGCATCGCGCGGCTGAACAACAATTACGGGCTCTACGAGGTCGTCCCCGGCATCTACCAGGTGCGCGGCTTCGACCTCTCGGATCTGACGATGGTGCGCGGCAAGACCGGCTGGATCGTCTTCGATCCGCTGGTCAGCGCCGAGACGGCGCGGGCGGCGTGGACACTGTTCCAGCAGCATGTCGGACAAGGCCTGCCGATCTCGGCTGTCATCTACTCGCACACCCACGGCGACCACTGGGGCGGGGTGCGCGGCATTCTGGACGAGGCTGACGTGCGCTCCGGCAAGGTGCCGATCATCGCCCCGGTCGACTTCATGGCCCACACGGTGGCCGAGAACGTCTATGCCGGCAACGCCATGAACCGGCGGCTGTTCTATCAGTACGGGCTGCTCCTGCCGGTGGCGCCGCACGGCTTCGTCAGCCAGGGGCTCGGGCAGCGCGTCTCGGCCGGCACGGTCGGGCTGATCGCACCGACTCGCTTCGTCGAGAAGCCGATCGAGGAGATCGAGGTCGACGGGGTGCGGATGATCTTCCAGAACACCCCCAACACCGAAGCGCCGCGGGAGATGAACACCTACATCCCCGATCTGAAGGCGCTGTGGATGGCCGAGAACGTCACGGCGACACTGCACAACATCTACACGCTGCGCGGCGCCCAGGTGCGCGATCCGCTGAACTGGTCGAAATACATCGCGGAGGCGCTGTATCGCTTCGGCGTCGAGGCCGAGGTGATGTTCGCCTCGCATCACTGGCCGCGCTGGGGCAATGCGCGCATCCAGGAGGTGCTGCGGGCACAGCGCGACCTCTACGCCCACATGAACAACCAGGTTCTGCATCTCGCCAATCAGGGCGTCACGATCAATCAGATCCACAATGTCTACGAACTGCCGAAGAGCCTGCAGCAGAAGTGGGAGTGCCGCGGCTATCACGGCTCGGCCCAGCACAATGCCCGCGGCGTCGTGCAGCGCTTTCTCGGCTTCTGGGACTGCAACCCGACGACCCTGATCCCGCTGTCGCCGTCCGACAGCGCGCCGCTCTACGTCGAGATGATGGGCGGGGCCGACAAGATTTTGGCGCGCGGCCGCCAGCTGCACGACGAGGGGCGTTATCTGCTGGCGCAGGAGATCGTCAACAAGCTCGTCCAGGCGGAGCCGGGGAACCGAGCCGCCAAGGATCTGCTCGCCGACATCTTCGAGCAGATCGGCTACCAGCAGGAGAACCCGGGGCTGCGCAACAGCTTCCTGTCCGGCGCCTACGAGCTGCGAACCGGCATCCCCACCGGCGAGGCGGCGAACTCCTCGAGCCCGGACGTGATCCGGGCGATGTCGACGGAGCTGTTCCTGAACTTCCTGGCGATCCGCATGGACAGCCGCAAGGCGGAGGGGCTGCGCTTCACCATCAATCTGGTCACGCCCGACACCGGCGAAAAATTCGTCGTCGAGCTGGAGAACGCCACCCTCACCAGCATCGCCGGCTTCCAGGCCGACAAGCCGGACCTGACGCTGACCATCGATCGCTCCGCCCTCGAGCAGACCATGATGGGAGCCAAGACCCTGGAGGCCCAGATCGCCGACGGCACCGCGAAGGTGCAGGGCGACCCGAGCGTGCTGGCCAAGCTCGCCGCGACGATGGTGGACTTCGATCCGCGCTTCGAGGTGATGCCGGGCACCAAGGCGCGCCCCGCCGCCGTGCAGCACGCCGACGCCTACCAGGCCGTGCCGGAGCGGATCATCGCGGAATAGCCCGCGCGACCGGCCTCACGCTCCGGCACCACGGGAGGCGCGCGAACATGGTCGAGGCGCACTCCTTCGGAGCGCGCCTCACCATGAGGGGCGAGTCGATCCCATCGCTCGACGGTTTGACGGAATCACCCCGCGCGGCCGCCGATCCGCCGGCGGGCCGGGCTGCGACGCACGACTTCGGATACTTCGACGACATCGGCCCAGCGGTCCCACTGCGAGACGTTCTTGAGCCGCTCGTAGCGGCGCTCGGCCCGCGCGACCGCGCATTCGGGGGTGTCCGCGTTCCTCACCTCGAGCCGGTCCTGCAGACAGCAGAACGGGTGACCGTCCGAGCTGAGCAGCCGCTTGAAGAAGCGGATCTGATAGGTCGCCATCGAAACCTCCCGGTGGTGTCTGCACCTCCGTCTTGGTCTCTCGGATGCGTTTCCTCAGGGTGGCACTCTACGCCGCTTCGCGTCGCGGGATTTGTCCGCAGTGGGATCCCACGATCAAACGCCCGTGATCATCACTCGAGAATGGTATCCAAGTGAGTCAGGGCGCCGTGCCGGACGGGCCGCCGGAGCCCGGCGGCCGCTCCGCTGCCGCCTCGCTCGCCCGGCGCACCCGCTCGCGGCTGTTGGCGAGGTGCATGCGCATGCCGGCGCGGGCCGATTCGGCGTCGCGGCGGCGGATCGCGTCGAGGATCGCCTCGTGCTCGCGGTTGGTGCGCGACAGGTAGGACTCGGCCGTCTCGGCGGCGAGCGTCGAGGTGTCGATCCGGGTGCGGGGGATCGTCGCCGTGCCGAGCTGGCGGAAGATCGTCTCGAAGAAGCGGTTGCCGGTGGCGAGCGCGATCTGCATGTGGAAGCGGAAGTCGGGGTCGACGCCGTTGCGACCGGCGCTGATCTCGGCCTCGAACGCATCGATGGCGCGCTGCATCTCGGCGAGGTGCTCGTCGCCGCGTCGGCGCGCCGCCAGCGCCGCCGCCTCGGTCTCCAGGCTGATGCGCAGCTCCAGCATGGCGAGCACGTCCTGCACCGTGACGACGGTGCCGATCTGCACCGGCCCTGCCGGGCTCTCGCACACGAAGGTGCCGACGCCGTGCCGGGTGGCGACGAGGCCGCTCGCCTGCAGGCGCGACATCGCCTCGCGCACCACGGTGCGGCTGACCCGCAGCTCCGCCATCAGCTCGGGCTCGGTGGGCAGCTTGCCGCCGACCCGGTAGACGCCGCCGCGGATCCGTTCGCCCAGCGTGCGCACCACCGTCTCGGCGAGGTTCGGCCGGCGGGTGCGCTCGACCGTGGGAGCGGGCGTGTCGCAGGGTGGAGCGGGGTCGATGGTGGACATGGGCTGACTCGGTCACCCGACCGGGAGTGGTGGGCTCAGTCATCATACGTCTTATGAAAAAGGACGCAAGCGGCCTCTTCCATCACGGGCGAGAATTCAGTAATATTTCGGATTGAGGCCTCATCCTCGTTGCGGCACTTGTTTGCCAAGCCGTCCCGTCGCCGCTCCAATCATACGACGACAGATGTTTTCCTGCTGGCCGATCCAGCAGGCCGCGTTCGCCGCTCGTTCGCCACGGAGTCGAGCCCATGACCACCGAAGCCGCGACCCGGACCAAGCCGCTCCGCATCAAGGTGCATGCCGACGACAACGCCGCGATCGTCGCCACCTCCGGCGGGCTGCCGGCCGGCACCGTGTTCGACGACGGGCTCACCCTCGTCGATCACGTCCCGCAGGGCCACAAGGTGGCGCTCGAAGACATCCCCGAGGGCGGCATCGTGCGCCGCTACGGCGAGGTGATCGGCACCGCCGACCGCGCGCTGCCGAAAGGCGCGTGGATCGACGAGTTCGCCCTGCTGCTCCCACAGCCGCCCGCGCTGGAGAAGCTGCCGCTCGCCACCCGCGTGCCGCCCGATCTGCCGCCGCTCGAGGGCTTCACGTTCGACGGCTACCGCAATCCGGACGGCTCGGTCGGCACCCGCAACATCCTCGGCATCTCCAGCAGCGTCCACTGCGTCGCCGGCACGGTCGATTACGTGGTGCGGCTGATCAAGGAGCGCCTGCTGCCGCGCTACCCGAATGTCGACGACGTGGTCGGGCTCAATCATCTCTACGGCTGCGGCGTCGCCATCAATGCGCCGGCCGCCGTGGTGCCGATCCGGGCGCTGCAGAACATCGCGCTCAACCCGAACTTCGGCGGCGAGATCATGGTGATCTCGCTCGGCTGCGAGAAGTTGCAGCCGGAGCGGCTCGTGCCCGAGGCTTACGAGGGCGCGGCGGACGACACGATCGTCCGCATGCAGGACGAGCGCTTCACCGGTTTCGGCGCGATGGTCGACGCGATCCTCGCAGCGGCCGAGACGCATCTGAAGACGCTGAACGGTCGCCGGCGCGAGCCGGTGCCGGCATCCGAGCTGGTCGTCGGCACGCAGTGCGGCGGCTCCGACGCCTTCTCGGGCATCACGGCGAACCCGGCGGTCGGCTTCTGCTCGGACCTGCTGGTGCGGGCCGGCGCCACCGTGATGTTCTCCGAGGTGACCGAGGTGCGCGACGCCGTGCATCTGCTCACGCCGCGTTGCAGGACGCCGGAGATCGGCCGCGCCCTGATCCGCGAGATGGCGTGGTACGACCGCTATCTCGCCGCCGGCGAGACCGACCGCAGCGCCAATCCATCGCCGGGCAACAAGAAGGGTGGCCTCGCCAACATCGTCGAGAAGGCGCTCGGCTCAATCGCCAAGTCGGGCACCAGCCCGATCTCGGCCGTGCTGGCGCCGGGCGAGAAGGCGACCACCAGGGGCCTGATCTTCGCGGCGACGCCGGCCTCCGACTTCGTCTGCGGCACCATGCAGCTCGCCTCCGGCATTACGCTGCAGGTGTTCACCACGGGTCGCGGCACACCCTACGGCCTCGCCGCCGTGCCGGTGATCAAGATGGCGACCACCAAGGACCTCTCGGCGCGCTGGCACGACCTGATCGACATCGACGCCGGGCGCATCGCGACTGGCGAGAAGACCATCGAGGAGATCGGCTGGGAGCTGTTCCACCTGATCCTCGACGTCGCCTCAGGCCGCAAGAAACCGTGGTCCGACCAATGGGGCTTGCACAACGCGCTCGCCGTCTTCAACCCCGCGCCGGTGACGTGACGACCACAAACTCGACGACCATCAACTAGATGCCATCGACCCGACGGCGATCGACCCGACGACTTCAACGAGAACAACAGCAGCACCTTCCAGCCTAAAAAACCCCCGGGAGAAACGCGATATGACGACAGACCTCAGCCGCCGCACGCTGCTCGCGCTCGCGGGCGGCGGTGCGACGCTCGCTCTCTTCCCCGCGCCGGCCTTCGCGGCGTGGCCCGACAAGGCCGTCACCGTGGTGGTGCCGTTCCCGCCCGGCGGCTCGACCGACATGGTCGCCCGCCAGGTCGGCCAGAAGCTGAACGAGCGGCTCGGGCAGCCCTTCGTGGTCGAGAACCGTTCGGGCGCCACGGGCGCCATCGGGGCGACCTCGGTCGCCCGCGCCCAGCCGGACGGCTACACCATCCTGGTCGCCTCGATCGGCGTCTACGCGACCAACCCATTCCTGCAGCCGAAGCTGCAATACGATCCGCTCAAGGACTTCGATCTTCTGACCGTCGCGGTGCGCGCCCCGAACGTGCTGGTCGCCAACCCGAAGTTCCCGGCCAACACGGTCGACGAGCTGGTCGCCGAGCTGAAGAAGAAGCCCGGCAAGATCTCCTTCGCGAGCTCGGGCGCCGGCTCGTCCGATCATCTCACCGCGGCGTTGTTCTGGCAGAAGACCGGCACCACGGGCCTGCACGTGCCGTATCGCGGCGGCGCGCCGGCGATCAGCGACCTCGTCGCCGGCCACGTCGACGTGTCGTTCCAGAACATCAACGCGGTGATCAGCCAGATCAAGGGCGGCAACCTGAAGGTGCTCGCCGTGACTGGCGACAAGCGCTCGCCGCTCCTGCCGAACGTGCCGACGCTGTCGGAGGCGGGCGTGTCGGGGGCCGACGTGTTCTCGTGGCAGGCGATCGCCGCGCCCAAGGGGCTGCCGGCCGACGTGAAGTCCAAGCTGCACGGCGAGATCGTCGCGTCGCTCAACGCGCCCGACGTGCGCCCGCGCATGGAGGAGCTCGGCTTCGAGATCGTCGCCAACACGCCGGACGAGTTCCGCGCCTTCCTGGTGCAGGAGCTCGCCCGCTGGAAGCAGGTCATCGAGGTGGGGAAGATCTCGATCGAGTGAGATCGAGAGGAGCCACGGGGTCTTGGTCATTCCGGGGCGCCGCGCAGCGGCGAACCCGGAATCCAGACCGGATGTCGACGTGTGTCGCTGGATTCCGGGTTCGCGGACCTCACGGTCCGCGCCCCGGAATGACGGGAATCGAACGAGACGCGCGTCAAAGAGTGGCGCTGCGCAGGAGAGAGACGACGCCATGACCACCAAGGATGCGGCCACCGCGCAGGGCACCGCCGTGAAAGGCACCCCGGTCGTCACCGGGCTGCGGGTCGTGCCGGTCGCCGGCCGCGACAGCATGCTGCTGAACCTCAGCGGCGCGCACGGGCCGTTCTTCACCCGCAACCTCGTGATCATGACAGACTCGTCGGGCCACACCGGCGTCGGCGAGGTGCCGGGCGGCGAGGCGATCCGCAAGACGCTGGAGGACGCGACGCCGCTCGTCGTCGGCCAGCCGATCGGCGCCTACAACGCGATCCTCAACGGCGTGCGAAAAACCTTCGCGACGCGCGACGCCGGCGGCCGCGGCTTCCAGACCTTCGATCTGCGCGTCACCATCCACGCCGTCACGGCGCTGGAGTCGGCGCTGCTCGATCTGCTCGGCCAGCATCTCGGCGTACCGGTGGCGGCGCTGCTCGGCGAGGGCCAGCAGCGCGACGCCGTCGAGGTGCTGGGCTATCTGTTCTATGTCGGCGACCGCAACAAGACGCCGCTGCCCTACGAGGCGCCGCCCGCCAAGGGCGCCGACTGGCAGAAGCTCCGCCACGAGCCGGCGCTGACGCCGCAGGCCGTGGTGCGACTCGCCGAGGCGACCGAGGCCCGTTACGGGTTTCGTGACTTCAAGCTGAAGGGCGGCGTGCTCGCGGGCGACGAGGAGGTCGCGGCCGTCACGGCCCTCAAGCAGCGGTTTCCCGAGGCGCGCATCACCCTCGATCCGAACGGCGCCTGGCATCTCGACGAGGCGATCCGGCTGTGCCGCGGCCTCGGCCACGTGCTCGCCTATGCCGAGGATCCGTGCGGCTCGGAGGGCAACTTCTCCGGCCGCGAGGTGATGGCCGAGTTCCGCCGCGCCACCGGCCTGCCGACCGCCACCAACATGATCGCCACCGACTGGCGCGAGATGGTGCACTCGCTGGTGCTGCAGTCGGTCGACATCCCGCTCGCCGATCCGCATTTCTGGACTCTTCAAGGCTCGGTGCGGGTGGCGCAGACCTGCCGCGACTTCGGCCTCACCTGGGGCTCGCACTCCAACAACCATTTCGACGTGTCGCTCGCCATGTTCACGCATGTGGCGGCGGCGGCGCCCGGCCGCGTGACGGCGATCGACACGCACTGGATCTGGCAGGACGGCCAGTTCCTCACCCGCAACCCGCTGCAGATCGAGGGCGGCCGGATCGCGGTGCCGACGGCGCCGGGGCTCGGCGTCACGCTCGACATGGACGCCGTCGAAAAAGCATACCGGCTCTACCAGGAGCACGGGCTCGGCGCCCGCGACGACGCGGTCGCGATGCAGTACCTGATCCCGGGGTGGACGTTCGACCGCAAGAAGCCCTGCCTGGTGCGCTGACTTTTCCGTGCAGACAACCATGCGCTCTCTCGGGCGCCTCACTCCCGCAAGACCGACGGATCCACGATGAGCACCCCTTACTGTCCCTTTCCAAATCAGTTCCGCGCCGACATCCGGTCCGGCAAGACCGTGATCGGCTGCTGGGCCTCGCTGGCGAGCCCGATCACCACCGAGATCCTCGGCCTCGCCGGCTTCGACTGGATTCTTCTGGACGCCGAGCACTCGCCCAACGACGTGCTGTCGCTGGTGCCGCAGCTGATGGCGCTGAAGGACAGCGTCTCGGCGCCGGTCGTCCGCCCGCCGTGGAACGAGCCCGTGATCCTCAAGCGGCTGCTCGATGTCGGCTTCCACAACTTCCTCATTCCCTACATCGAGAGCGTCGAGGAGGCCGAGCGCGCCGTCGCCTCCACGCGCTATCCGCCCGCGGGCATCCGCGGCGTCTCCATCGCCCAGCGCAGCAACAACTACGGCACGCTGAACCCGAAGGGCTACTTCCCGGGCATCAACGACAACATCACGGTGCTGCTGCAGATCGAGACCCGCAAGGGCGTCGAGGCCGTGGACGCGATCGCCGCCGTGGACGGCGTCGACGGCGTCTTCGTCGGGCCGAACGACCTCGCCGCCGCCTACGGGCATCTGGCGAACCCGGCGCATCCGCAGGTGCAGGAGGTGATCAGGCACATCTTCGATCGCGCCCGCGCCGCCGGCAAGGCTGCCGGCATCCTCACCGGCGTCGAGGCCGAGGCGCGCCGCTATCTCGAGTGGGGCGCCACCTTCGTCGCGGTCGGCAGCGACCTCGGCCTGTTCCGCAACGCGACGCAGGCGCTGCGCGACAAGTTCAAGGCGGGCTGAGGCCGGCATCGTCCGCCTTTCGTTCCACACATCGGCGTCGCGCGAAAAGCACCGGCGGCGCACCTCCGAAGGAGAGACACATGAGCAAGATCGGCTTCGTCGGCCTGGGCATCATGGGCACGCCGATGGCGGGCCACCTGATCGCCGCAGGCCACCAGCTCTTCCTGTACGACCTGCGGCCGCCGAAGGCCGAGCTGACCGACAAGGGCGGCGTCGTCTGCGCGTCCGGCAAGGAGGTCGCGGAGAAGTCGGACATCATCTTCGTGATGGTGCCGGACACGCCGGACGTCGGCGCCGCGCTGTTCTCCGAGGCCGGCATCGCGGCCGGCCTGTCGAAGGGCAAGATCGTCGTCGACATGAGCTCGATCTCGCCGGTCGAGACCAAGGAGTACGCGGCCAAGATCGAGGCGCTCGGCTGCGAGTATCTCGACGCGCCGGTGTCGGGCGGCGAGGTCGGCGCCAAGCAGGCGTCGCTCACCATCATGGTCGGCGGCAAGGACGCCGTGTTCGCCACCGTGAAGCCGCTGTTCGAGCTGATGGGCAAGAACATCACGCTGGTCGGCGGCACCGGCGCGGGCCAGACCTGCAAGGTCGCGAACCAGATCATCGTCGCGCTCACCATCGAGGCGGTCGGCGAGGCGCTCTTGTTCGCCTCCAAGGCCGGCGCCGATCCTGCCAAGGTGCGCCAGGCCCTGATGGGCGGCTTCGCCAACTCGCGCATCCTCGAGGTGCACGGCGAGCGCATGGTGAAGCGCAACTTCGATCCGGGCTTCCGCATCGAGCTCCACCAGAAAGATCTGAACCTCGCGCTCTCCGCGGCCCGCAAGATGGGCCTGAGCCTGCCCAACACGGCGACGGCGCGCGAGCTGTTCAACGCCTGCGAGGCCCACGGCGGCAAGGCCTGGGATCACTCCGGCATGGTGAAGGCGCTGGAGATGCTGGCGAACTTCGAGATCGGCCAGAAGAGCTGATCGGGACGGAGCGTCGCCTCTGATTTCGTCCTCATGGTGAGGAGCGATCCCCCCGGGTCTGCGCTTCGCGCAGCCCGAGGGCAGGCTCCGGATCGCGTCTCGAACCATGTGGCCCCGTTCCGGGGCCGCCCTCACCCTTCGAGACGGCCGCTTCGCGGCCTCCTCAGGATGAGGGCGGAACGAGAGCTGACGTCGCCTGTTGCGACCGCCGTCCGGCCGACCGCTTCTCCTGGCGGGGACCGGACGGTGACTGCCAGACGCGCCGCTGTTCGGCGCGGTCGGTCACTGCGGCCGGGCGAGAGCCCGGCCGATTTTTTTCAGATCAGCTTCTGTCGTGACGAAACGGCCCCGAGTTCCGCTCGTCCCCGCGCAGGGGTCCAGGGGCGACACGGCGCGACGCTCCTGGATGCCCGCCTTCGCGGGCATGAGCGGAGTGTGGGGCGCTTTCAATCGAAACTACACGTCGCGCCCCGGGACGGCCGCGCTCACCACTCCAGGCTCTTGCCGTCGTAGTTGAAGAAGCCGCCGGTCTTGTCGATCGTCAGTTCGTCGATCACGCCGACGATGCCGCGGGTCGACTGGGCGACGGTGAGGGCCGCGCCCTTGCCGCCCATGTCGGTCTTCACCCAGCCCGGATGCACGACCGCGACGGCGATGCCCATCGGCCGCAGCTCGGCGGCCAGCCCTTGCATCACCTTGTTCACGGCGGCCTTCGACGTGCGATAGGCGACGTCGCCGGCGCCGCCGCCGGAGAGCTGGCCCATGATGCTCGACACCGTGATGATGCGGGGCCGCTCGCCGCGGCGCAGGTTCGGGAACAGCGCCTGGGCGACGCGCAGCGGCGCCAGCGTGTTGATGGCGAGCGTCTGCGCGAAGCCGTCGAAATCCATGTCGAGCGCGCCCTGGCGGTCCGGGCCGCGCACGCCGGCATTGTTGACCAGCACGTCGACTGCCTGCCCGTCGAGGCTGCCGGCGAGCCGGGCCACCGAGTCCTGGTCGCCGACGTCGAGCCGATGTGTCGTGATCTGCTCCGGGTGGCGGGCGGCGACCGCCGCGAGATCGGGCGCGGCGGGATCGCGGGCGCAGGCGAGCACGCGGTCGCCGCGGGCGGCGAGCCGCTCGACGAGGCCGAGTCCGATGCCGCGGCTCGCGCCGGTGATCAGGAACGTGGTCATGCAGTCACTCCAGCGAATGCGGCGACCGGCCGCGTCGCTCGCGCGAGCCAGTCGCGGGTCGAGGTATCGAGCGCGGGCGACAGGGTCTCCCGCACGCGGGCGTGATAGGCGTCGAGCCAGGCGATCTCGTCGGCGCTCATCAGCGATGGAGAAACCAGCCGCAGGTCGATCGGTGCCAGCGTCAGCGTCTCGAACGCGTTCAGCGGCTTCTCGGCGCCGGGCACGAAAGGCGCTTCGGTGACGAGCAGCAGATTTTCGATGCGGATCCCGTAGGCGCCGGTCTTGTAGTAGCCGGGCTCGTCGGACAGGATCATGCCGCGCATCAGCGGCGTGGTGCCGAGCTTGGAGATGCGGGCCGGCCCCTCGTGCACCGAGAGATAGCTGCCGATGCCGTGGCCGGTGCCGTGGTCGAAGTCGAGCCCGGCCGACCATAAGAACATGCGAGCGAGGCTGTCGAGCTGGGCGCCCGTGGTGCCGTCCGGGAAGACGGCGCGGGCGACCGCGACATGGCCCTTCAGCACGCGGGTGAAGCGGTCGCGCATCTCGTCGCTCGGCGTGCCGATCGCGACCGTGCGGGTCACGTCGGTGGTGCCGTCGACATACTGGGCGCCGGAGTCGATCAGGAACAGCTCGCCGGACGCCAGCCGCCGGTTGGTCCGGCGCGTCACCCGATAGTGGACGATGGCTCCGTTCGGGCCGGCGCCCGCGATGGTCGGGAACGACACGTCCTCGAGCATCCCCGAGTCGGCGCGGAACCGCTCCAGCGCCTCGACGGCGTCGATCTCGGTCGGCATGCGGTCCGCCGCGCCGTCCCGGCAGGCGCCGTCGAGCCAGGCGAGGAAGCGGGTGAGGGCGAGGCCGTCGCGGCGATGGGCCGTGCGGGCGCCGTCGATCTCGGTCGGGTTCTTCACCGCCTTCATGAGCGCGATCGGATCGGCGCCGCGCGAGATCTGGCCGCCGGCCTCCGTGACGATGCGGGCGATGGCGTCGGCGCCGGTCGCGTCGTCGATCCGAATGGTCGCGCCGGTGGCGGCGAGGCGCGCGAGGTCGCGCTCGAAGGCGTCGGGGCCGGGCAGGTCGGCGAGGCCGGAGAGCGCCTCGCGCACCGCCGGCTCGATCTTGTCCGGGTCGACATGGAGGCTCGGACGGCCCTCGGCCGGCACGATGGCGGTCGCCAGCGGCAACGGCGTGTGGGCGACGTCGCTGCCGCGGATGTTGAACAGCCAGGCGACGGCGTGCGGATCGGAGACCACCAGGGCGGCCAGGCGGCCGGCGGCGAGCTCGCCGCGCAGGCGGGCGAGCTTGTCGGTCGCGGCCTCGCCGGCATGCCGGGTGTCGTGGATCACCACGGCGCCGCGCGGCGGCGCCGGCCGGTCGGCCCACACCGCGTCGACCGGGTTGGTCTCGACCGGCACCAGCGTGCCGCCGGCCTGCGCGCAGGCGCTCGCGAGCTTCTCGGCGCCCCGCACCGTGTGGAGCCACGGGTCGTAGCCGAGCCGGCGGCCGGCCGGCAGGTTCGCCTCGATCCAGTCCGACGGCGGCGTGTCGGTGAGATGGGCGATCTCGAACAGGTCGGGGTCGACCTGCTCGGCCGCCTGCAGGGTGTAGCGGCCGTCGACGAACAGCACGGCGCGATCGGCGAGCACGATCGCCGCGCCGGCCGAGCCGGTGAAGCCGGTGAGCCAGGCGAGCCGCTCGTCGCAGGGGGCGACATACTCGTTCTGCCAGCGGTCGGCGCGCGGCACGACGAAGCCGTCGAGGTCTCGGCGCGTCAGCTCGGCCCGCAGCGCCGCGAGGCGCGGTCGTGTCGCGGCCGGATCGGCCGGATCGTCGAAGCTCTGGAATCGGGAGGGCATGGCGGCAAGCTATCGGGGCCGGCGCAGCGCGGCAATGCCGCCCGCCGGGCGTGAATGCCGACGGCGGATCGCCGCAGCGGTCCGCTGTCGCGATCCGCCGCGTTCGATCTCCCGCGCGGGGGCATGGCTGCCATGCAGCCCGGATGTCGCTCCTGAATGAAAATGCGCGGCCGGGGAGCGGGGCGAAACGAGCCCGGTGCGCAACCGTGCCGGCGCGAGCATTCGTGTCGCGGCGCCGGACCCGCCCCGCGGCGGTTGTCGGACGCCCTCTTCACGGCGCTCGAACGCGGAGCTAACCTTCAGAAAAACAAGACGATACCAGGGACGACCAGGGAGGCTGTCGTTCGAAAGGAACGATCGCCATGTCGATTCTCAGCTTGAACCACGTCGGTTCGCTCGCGGACGGCAAGCCGGTTCCCCACGAGACCTTGCTCGATCGCGTCTTCCGGGCGCTCTATCGGGCCCGGATGGCCCAGGCCGAACGTGTCATCAACCATTATTGCCCGATCATCCACCAGGCCGGCGTCCCCACGCCCGGCGACCCGCCGAGCTGTCGGACGCACTGATCCTCGACCGGAGAGGGGGCAGCCCGCCGCCGTGGGTCGGGGATATCCCCGTTGGGGGCGGCAGGCTGCGCCACGGCGAGGGTTGCTCGCGGCTCATGTTGCGACGCACAAGATCGCCGCGGATCGTCGCGCGGACCCCCTGCCTGTGAATACAAGTCTGGCTAGTCGCATCTGATCAATTCTCGCAATAAGCGAGAAATCTTCTCTTCATGTGAAAGAACATTTCACCCTTGCGACAAAGGCGGGTCCGAATCCGGGTTTTCCCGCTGTCGCGAGTCGCGCGGCACGCCTATGTTGGCATTGCAGCAAAAAACACTGCAGTGCAGAAAATCGCTGCTGAGCACGGGTGGGAGACCGACAGGAGGGCGCAGACCAAAAAGGATCATGCGCCATGCCCACTGACAACAGCCCCGAAAAAGCCGCGGCCGTTTCGCCGTTCGCTCCGTACTACGCGTTTTTCGCCGATTTTTACGAAGCCCAGATCACCAACGCCAAGCACGTGCTCGATTATCACCTCGCCATGGTGAAGAGCTTCGGCCGCGTCAACGAGGACTTCCACTCCTACGTGGTCGGCAGCGCCATCGAGGCCCCGGATGCCGTCGCGCGTGCCTGGGCGATGCGCTACACGGCCGGCGGCCTGTCACCCTCGGCGTAGGACCAGCGTCGCCCATCCGTCGAGGGTGAGGCGGCCGGCGAGGCGGAGCCCCTGCGCCCGATAGGCCGCGAGGGCGGCGTTCGCCTGCGACGCCAGGAGCCCCGACAGGATCACGACTCCGCCCGGCCCGAGCGCTCCCGCGATCGGCCGGGCGAGCCTTTTCAGCGGCCCGAGCAGGATGTTGGCGAAGACGAGCCGGGCTTTTCCGCGCTCGCGGAATGCCGGTGCCGTCAGCCCGGCGCCGATCGCCAGCGCGACGAAGCCTCCGGCCCGGTTGAGCCGCACATTGTCGCGCGCCACCCGCACGGCGGCCGGGTCGATGTCGCTCGCCAGCACGGGCCGGTGCAGCGCGCGGGCCGCCGCGATCGCCAGCACGCCGGTGCCGGTGCCGATGTCGAGGATGGCCGATCCGCGCCGCCGCCGGTGGCCGGCGGGCCGGCGCGCCGGGCGGGGACCGTCGGTCTTCAGCAGGCGGTCGAGCGCCACGAGGCAGCCGCGCGTCGTGCCGTGATGGCCGGTGCCGAAGGCGAGCGCCGCGTCGATTTCGATCGCGATGCGATGGGTCGACACCCGGGCCCGGTCGTGGGCGCCGTGGACGACGAAGCGGCCGGCCGGCACCGGGGCGAGCCCCTCCAGCGAGGCGGCGACCCAGTCCTTCTGCGACAGCGTCTCGAAGACGAGCCCGGCCGCGGTCGCCGGGTCGGCGGCGAGGGCCACCAGGTCGCGAACGGCCGCCTCGTCGGGGGCGTGCTCGAAATAGACCTCGACGCCCCAGCTCCTCTCGTCCGGCATCTCGTAGGCCGCCACCGCGGTTTCCTCCGGATCGAAGCTCTCGCCGAGCAGGTCGGCGATGCGACGCGCCTGCGCCTCGGTGGTGACGAGGCGGGCGACCGTGGAGGGCCGGGCGGGCTGGAGTCCTTCGCGCATGCCGGCTGGTGTGGCCCGGCGCCGGGGCCGATGCAAGCGGCACGACGGCGACGCCGGGCTGCGCGGGGCGGGAGCGCGGCGCGGGCGCGGCCGATCGAGAGGCTGTTCCGGCGAGGGCCTCGATCGAAATCCTCACGATTCACATTAACGATCTAAAGCCGTGCGGCCGAGTTCGACCGAAATATCAACAGTCGGGTCTTAAGATTTATGGTTAACGATATGTAAATGCAGAAATTTCATCAGCTCGGTGACGGTCGCATGACGGTGGCCAGAGCGCGGCTCGGGGACGACACGATCCGGTCGCGGCGGCCCGCGACAGCCTCACGCGCCGCCGAATGTCCCCACCAATTCACAGACCAGTTCACAGGTCTCGCCGGGTCTCTTCCACACAGCTGTGCACATGCCTGTCCAATCGGGGGTCACAGCTCGTGCATGGCCTGTCCACAGGTTTGTCCACGGACCTGTCCCGGGCTCGTCGCCTGCTCGCCCACAGACTCCGCACAGGCTTGTCCACAGGCCTGTCCACAAACTTTCCCACTGGCCCGCCCGACCACCTTACCAGCGCTGATACGGGTACGGCGGCGGCGCGTAGGGGGCGAACGGACGGTAGACCGGCGCGTAGGCGGGGGCCGGGGCGTAATAGGTCCGCGGCGCGTAGACGACCTCTGCCGGACCGTCCGAAACCACCCTCCGGGGCGCCCGCGCCACCGCGGCCGGCGCGGCGCCAGTGACGACGATCCGGGTCGCGCCGGTGCCGTGCTGCTTGACCAGCGAGAACAGGGTCGCGGCATTGGACGGGTGCAGCCGCACGCAGCCGTGCGAGGCCGGGCCGCCGAGCCGCGAGATCTCGTAGGAGCCGTGGATCGCGTAGCCGCCGTGGAAGAAGATCGAGTAGGGCATCGGCGAGTTGTAGTACTTCTTCGAGAAATACGTCCGGTGCAACCGCTGCGGCGAGTAGGTTCCGCTCGGCGTGCCGTAGCCGGCCCGTCCGGTCGACACCGGCCAGGAATACCGCGGCGCGCCGTCGGCCACGACCGACATGGTCTGGGTCGACTTGTCGATGCGGACCAGCAGGGCCGCCGCGGCGGGGGCGGCCGGGATTACGAGCGACGGGACGACGAGCGCCGCGGCGAGGATCGCCGGGCGGACCAGCACGCGAAGACGGGTCATCACGCGAAGACGGGTCATGGGCTCACTCGGACTGGGGCCGACACCGGCCGGGTGGTTTTGCGCGCGACTCAACGTGCGACCCTGGGGTCGGTTCCGGAGGCTCGCATGAAATGGTTAGCGCAGACGGGTGGCGGGGAAGGGGCGCAGTGAGTCAGGGGGAGGGCGACTTCAAGCCGCGTCGGCTGCGACCGGCGCCGGCACCAGCGCCACCATGTGGGCTGCGATGTCGCGGGCGACCTCGGGGTCGCGCTTCAACTCGGTCAAGGTGCGGGCCGGCGGCATCGTGCGGCCATCCTCGGCCAGCGCCCCGGCGTAGAGCGCCACCGCCTCGGGCGCGTTGCGCAGAGCCTCGTCCAGATCATCGCCGCCCGAGAAGCACCCGGGCAGGTCCGGAAACCAGACACCCACGGCGGTACCCGGCCCAGCCTCCTCGACGATGGCGACGTAGTGGGTCATAGGGCAGGGCTATCGCGTTT